>JAYENE010000392.1:0-2323 GCA_034721935.1 Thermodesulfobacteriota bacterium | reverse complement strand
ACTTTCTTCCTGGCGTCTTATAAACCCCATATTCTTTTCTCCTTAACAATAAAAATAGTAACCAGAAATTTACAAACTCTAAAAAATAACCTGCCAACAACCTGATGTGGCGGGCAGTTAAATTTAATTGTCTGCTGCCTCAGGTTAACCACATAATGAGTTTGTAAATTTCTGGTAACAGTTCAGCCACAGATTTACGCTGATCATCACTGATATTTTGTAACTGCTCAGGTTGTTAGGTTCAGGGTTCAGGGTTGTTTCGCCAGCGGCGGGGTAATATTTTTCATATTGCCTGAGATAGTTAATGAGCTCATGAACGGTATCGGTTACGCGTATTGTGCCACGTCTCAAACCGTTCAGTTCTCAACAGTTAACCTTGAACTTTGAACCTCTGAACCATGAACGGTTACTTATATTTAAAACCATCTGCGTTCATCTGTGTTAATCTGTGGCTGAATAGTTACTAAAACCTAAATATTAGCTTTTCAAACCGCCGCAAATATGAAAAATCACCTTTTCCAATATAATTTTTGGATTTCCTCCAGTTGACTTAAGCCGCAAATCAGCTTCACTCAGGCGCTTAAAATCTTCAATGAGTTCATTTGTCTTAAACCTTTCAGACCTGAGAAGCATCTGGTAAACAGGATAAGGATTATTCGGGTTTTGCGCAATCAGCAGATCCACGGCTGGTTTTCTTTTGGCTGTATTAACATTTTTCGAAAGCATGCTTTCCCAATCTTCCAGCCGGGTCAGCAGATCCTTATCATACTCCTTGATTGCAGGCATAACAGCTCTCTGAAACTGATCAAACCTGATACCGGCATGCCATGCCCCGCCATGCCGGCTTTCAACAAAGCCCTTGATCAGCAAAAGCTTTCTAACCTGATTTGTTATTGCAGCAAATAATTGAAGAGGATGATCTAATTGAGGCAAAAGAGAATTCAGAAAAAAAAAGGCTTTTTCCAGGTTACGCTCTGATATTGCATTTGTCAGCTCAAATACTGGATCACTTTTTGTGCGTTTTAGAACAAACCTTACATCATCAATTGTTATTTTGTTTCGCTCACCAACATAACTGATAAGTTTCTCCAGATTATTTAAAAATGAGCGAAGGTTAAAACCGGTCATTTCAAACATGGCGGCAATTGCGGCCTTATCCATTTTCTTTTTATTTTTTGCGAGAACAATTTCCATGTTTTCATAAAGAACTTTTTCCTGGGCCATCCTGTCCGCCCTTCGTTCACCTTTTGGGACAGAGCAATCAACAACTATTCCATATTTATTTATAGCTTTATAAAGACCCTTCCTTTTATCCACCATATCGGCGGTAATTATCAGATGATTATTTTTTGGGAATCCATTCTCAATTGCCTGCTGCAAAAGTTTTCCTTTATCCTCTCCGTCAGATGGAGTCAGGCCGCCGGCTACGCAATAATCGATTGTTTTATCAAACCATTCTTCACCAGCCGATCTGCCAACATCAAGTTTTAATGCTTTGCCTCTGTTTGCCTTGCTTATTATATCATCAAAGGAAAGATTTAAAAGCCCGAGGAGGCTTAGGAGATAGTTTGCAGCCTTTTGAATATTGTCGTTATTATATTCGTTTTTTGCTTTTTCTATAAGAGCCTTTTCATTTAGTTTTGAATAGAATATCTGTGTATCGCAAATAGCTACAACCTTTGTGCCCTGCAAAAGAGAATATGTGTTTATACGCTGCAACGCTTCATTAATTCTCTCATTGGCTCCACTTACAGACTCATAGTTTAAACCCCTTGTCGGGGCAGGAACCAATTCGTCAAGCAACTTTTCAAAAACGGTTTTATAAAGCAGTTCCTCACCGAAAATCAGATACACAGGAGCAAACCCATCCTTATCGGATTTCTTCAGATAATCCTTAAATTCCTTATAGTTAATTACCGTCATTGTACCTTCTCAATAACCTCTGGCGATATTTGGAATTACAGCCGTAGGGGCGGGTTTATCCCGCCAGAATTGACTCGGCAGGCGGCGTAAAGCCGCCCCTACGAGAGATTTCTCATCACACGACCAACTAATTGACAAAACATCGGTAGATGCTATTGCCCGAACTTATTGAGAAGTTACCCGTCATTATGTATAATGCCCTTAAAAAGTCTAAAAAGTACTTTTTGCGAAACGTGTTAAGTATTAGGTGTTAAGAGCTTGATAAAAACAGATAATTCAGAAATTTACAAACTCAAAAAGTAACCTGCCAACAACCTGATGTGGCGGGCAGTTAAATTTAAAACGGCTGACTGTTTGAGCATGTTAGTGAGCGTTAAGAAATAACGACGACCAAATAAAA
>JAYENE010000391.1:0-2327 GCA_034721935.1 Thermodesulfobacteriota bacterium | reverse complement strand
ACGGCGGGTCGAACGTCCAACATCGAATTTTGAATAAGGTATTCTGCCAATTTATAAACTGGCGGAGCGAAGCGATTTCATTATTCGATGTTTCCGCCAGAGTTCGCAGGTTGGGTTAAGCAAAGCAACCCAACACTATAGTAATGATCGGCGTAGATCCGTGGCTGAATAGTTATAAATAGGGGATCAATGTCATTAACTTAAGGAATAGATGTCGCTTAGAAAATGGAATTTTTGAATAAGGAAAATAATATATGACCAACTACGAAAAACTTTTTCAAGCTCAAATGCAAGACCCGCAGTTTGTCAATGCCTATTATGAGGCACGAGTAGAACGGGTTGCAGCTTCATCCGACCGGATTTCAAGAATCACACACAGGCTAAAGAATTAGGGATTTAGGAATTGAGGCCTGCCCGCCACCTGCCCGCAATGCCTCCCGCCCGCCTCGCCTGAGCGAAAGCCTTGAGCGGGGCTGACTGCCTTCTTTAGGCAAGAGCGATAGCGGGCAGGTATTTCGCGTGACTTAGTTTTGCCACCTTGTTCCTGCAAGTATAACTAACGAAATGAATAGGACATATTTAATGCATGGCAGGCGGGTCGCGAACTCAGGCGAGGCGGGCGGGGATTAGAGGATTAGGATGAGGAAAAAACAGTGAAAATAATATTAGACATTCAGGATAGTGAAAGAGCAAAGACTCTTGCAGAAGTTCTTAGCCAACTTTCTTTTGTCAAAATAGAAAAGGGAAGAGAAAAAAGGATAACAAAGAAAAAATTAAAAGCCTTAGATGATATATTTGGGATATGGAAAGACCGGAATATATCAAAAGAAAGTTTAAGGAGACAACACTATGCAACCATATGAAGTAAAATTAGAAGTGCCTCATGAGGTATTATTAAATCTCCATAAATCACTTGGTGAGGCTGCCATAGATATCAGACGACAAGCCGCTATTCGTTATTATAAAAAACGAGCGCTCTCATTAGGAAAAGCAGCAGATCTGGCGGGGATGAGCAGGTTTGAGTTCATTGATTATTTACGTTTTAATGATGAACCTGTTTTTCAATACACATATGAAGAACTTGAAGAAATCAAAAGAGATGCGGCAGAGATAGAGAAAGTTATCACATGAGCAATATTGTTATATCCAATGCTACGCCAATTATATCCCTTTGTTCAGTTGGGTACGAATTTGTTCTGAAAGAACTCTTTCATAACATATTTATACCGCAAGCTGTTGATGTGGAATTGAAATCACTTGACAAACCTGGATCACGTTTTAGCGATTTAAAATGGGTTGAAGTTGTTTCTGTTCAGAATGAAGAAATCATTGTTTTCCTCAGAAAAGATATTGACAAAGGTGAAGCGGAAACAATTGCATTGGCAAAACAGATGAATGCAAAAGTCGTCATCATAGACGAAAATGCTGGTTATCAAATAGCCAAACATTTTGGTTTGCCTGTGGTTAGAACACTTTCCATATTAAAAGTGGCAAAAGATAAAAAAATCATAAGCAAAATACAGCCAATTGTTGAACAAATGGTTAAAAGAGGCCGGTGGTATTCAAAAAATGTTATTGACAAATTTTTAGGTGACGTTGGTGAGTAAGGTGGTTTAAGAATTAATTATGAGGAATATCAAGGGAAACTTGTATTGCAGAGGGGAGAATAGAATGGGCATGTTCAAAAAGAAGGTAAAAGTCTCAAACAGCAAAAACCCGAAACAATTCTTTGAAAAAGAGTTCTGGGTAGATACGGGCGCTCTCTACTCTTTCGTTCCTGAAGATTGTCTTGAAAGAATAGGCATAGAGCCGTCAGTGAAAAGAAATTTGATACTTGCAGATGGCCGGCAAGATACAAGACTACTTGGTTTCTGTGATTTTCAAATCGAAGGTCTCGAAGGTAGTATTCCCTGCCCAGTAATTTTTGCGCCAAAGGATTCTCTTTTCTTGTTAGGAGCAACAGCCCTGGAAAATTTCGGAGTCGATGCGGATCCGATTCAAAAAAAGTTGAAACCGATTTTGGCAATTACAGGTGGTTTCTTAGCATCGCAATGATAATTCTTTCTCGTTCCTATGTTTCAGCATGGGAAATGTTATTGACAAATTTTTAGGTGACGTTGCTGAGTAAAAAGGAACATTGCCATTGATGGAGGAGCTTTAATTACGAAGTTTTTTTATAATTTAACCTAAGTTGAGCGATTTATTGCGAAGATATGTGCTGAGATCTTGATGCATAAGGGTTTGCGAAAACCACAGGCATACCCGTGGATATGTCGAGGATTTTCGCGAATCCTTGATGCGCAAGAGATTGGTGCAGATCGAGTAAA
>JAYENE010000390.1:0-2327 GCA_034721935.1 Thermodesulfobacteriota bacterium | reverse complement strand
TATCTCTGGCTGCTCCAACTGTGAGCCAGAATATTGAAAAGGGCAAGATATTGCTTGACAGTAATGATGAGCTGAAATATAAACTTCAATAAACGAAATACCAAACAACGTCCCGTCCCCGGTCCCCGGCGTTAATAGCATATTATTCAATTTATGAAATGGGTTATAAAGGCACTGAAGTTGGCAGGGCTTTAAGAATAGCAGGCCCAAGTGTAAGTCAATGTATCGAAAGGGGTAAGATTTTAGTTGACACTGAGCCGGAAATGTATCAAAAACTAATAAACTAACAACGTCCCCCTTCTTGCTTACAAAATTAGACAGGATAAGCAGGATAGTTATTATATAAACAACAAAAAAATCCAGCAAATCCTGCCCAAAAAACAAAATCCCGTCAATCCTGTTATCCTGTCAAAACAAGAAGATTATGAAACATTTTTGGGAGGAGATAAAATGGATACTTCTTTAGATATAAAATTTGCAGAAAGGTCAGAGTCAATCGTTACTCAGTTTGGCTTTAAGGATTTGAAATCCTTTGTCAAAAACCAGGCTTTGCTTATGCTTATGGCCAGAATTGAGAAATATGAAGCGGAGAACAAGCGTTTTCAGGCCAAATATCATATGCCATTTAAGGCGTTTCAGGCAAAAGTTGAAGGGTTGCAAAATGAAGAGGTGTTTACAGAAGATGACGATTACTTAGACTGGCGCTTTGCAAAAGAGGCGATTGATAGACTTGTGAGACAAAAACGGGAATTGGAATATGCTTGATCTAATCGCCAGGTACGAACGTTTTATTAAATCTTTCCATATTTTCCTGTATGAGCAGGAAGGAGAGATGCTTCGGTTTAAGGCGCAATTAACGTTCACGAACGACTCGAAGCTTTTCATAAAAGAATATGTTTTTGAAAACAAAGAGAGAAAGTATGCCTATCATTGGACAGATATCTCTGGAAATCTAATCTGTCGCTGGGACAATGCAAATCATTGGCCGGATATTTCGACTTCTCCGCATCATAAACATACCGGTAATGAAGTATCTGAATCAACGGAAACATCTGTTGGTGATGTGTTGAATAGTATCAGCGAGAAATTGGAAGATAAACCGAAAGGCTGAAGTACCCCTATGCCACGCCAAGCCAGACTTGATGCACCCTGTGTCCTGCAACACGTAATGGCCCGGGGGATCGAACGCCGAAAAATATTTTGGGATGATAAAGATCGCTCTTTCTTTCTGGAACGTTTTGCTGTGGTCTTGGAAGAGACCCAAACTCAATGCTATGCGTGGGCCTTGATCCCGAACCATTTCCATATTTTGTTGCGTACTGGTGCTACGCCGCTTAGTACCGTGATGCGCCGACTTATGACCGGATATGCAGTAACATTCAATATACGTCATCGGCGAAGTGGGCATCTTTTCCAAAATCGTTATAAATCTGTTGTGTGTGAAGAAGACCCTTACCTGTTGGAATTAATTCGTTACATTCATCTAAACCCGCTTCGAGCAAGGCTGGTCGAAGATCTAAAATCC
The DNA here is from genome assembly GCA_034721935.1 of Thermodesulfobacteriota bacterium. Lineage (GTDB taxonomy): Bacteria > Desulfobacterota > Desulfobacteria > Desulfobacterales > ETH-SRB1 > Desulfaltia. Next base: position 802 of record JAYENE010000390.1, on the reverse strand, counting down.
CTCGATAAGTATCCATGGTCGGGTCACAGCGTTCTGATAGGAAAACAAAAGAATCCTCTGGTTCCGAAAATTCCTCCTGCTATCGAAGAAGATAAGTATCTCGCTGAAAAAACAGTTGAAGATGTCCTTTTGCATTTTGGGAAAACTTTAAAAGAAGCTCGCCGAAGATACCGAGAATTTGTGGAAAAAGGGATAAAGCAGGGCAGGCGTGAAGATTTGCAGGGCGGCGGACTGATGCGCAGTAGCGGAGGTGACAGGGCAGCGTTGATAGGATTGAAAAAGGAAGAGCGTGAAAAGGGTGATGAAAGGATACTGGGCAGTGGGGATTTTGTAAATGAAGTTCTGGGCAAGAGTGCAGAAGAATTTGAACGTTCAGCAAGAAGAAGGCCTTCATTACAGGAACTTATGAACACGGTGGGAAAACTGATGGGGGTCGCGATTGAAGACTTAAGATCATCCAGTAGGAAAAGGAGCGTGGTTCAAGCTCGCGCAGTTGTGTCCTATTTTGCGGTAAGGAAATTTGGATACAAGGGCGCTGAGGTGGGTAAGGCATTATCTCTGGCTGCTCCAACTGTGAGCCAGAATATTGAAAAGGGCAAGATATTGCTTGACAGTAATGATGAGCTGAAATATAAACTTCAATAAACGAAATACCAAACAACGTCCCGTCCCCGCGTCTCAGTCTTATACCCAACCTTATTCCTATTATACTGAATTTCGGAATAATGGGAATTGCGGGCATACCGTTAAATACAGCAACAGCGCTTATAGCCGCAGTTGCACTGGGTATTGCCGTGGATGA
>JAYENE010000389.1:18195-31498 GCA_034721935.1 Thermodesulfobacteriota bacterium | reverse complement strand
TTGCGCATCAAGGATTCGCGAAAATCCTCGACATATCCACGGGTATGCCTGTGGTTTTCGCAAACCCTTATGCATCAAGATCTCGGCACATATCTTCGCAATAAATCGCTCAACTTAGGTTAAAAAATGTTACATTCCAGTATTCCACGATGGCGAACACAAGGTTCGCCCTTACAGCCAATCATTCATCCAATCATCAAACGAGTAACCAGCAACCAGCAGCAAATCACCCAATTCTCCAAACCGTGCCTTCAGGCCTGTCTTCAATAATTATATTCATTTCATTAAGTTGTTGTCTTATTTGATCTGCTTTTGCCCAGTTTTTTGCCTTTCTTGCCTCAATCCGCTCATTTATCATTTTGTCAATCATTTCAGAATCAATTGATTTTTTTTCAAGCCCCGTGGATCTTTTTTTTGCAAAATAGTCTTCAGGTGATTCATTAAGTATGCCGAGGATTGCGCCCATTTTTAGAATATCTGCCCGGCCAGAACGTACCTTATCTTCAGCATCTTGAGAAAAGCTGTTTTTATTTTCATCCAGCAAACGGTTCATGTTTCGAACGACTTCGAAAAGTGTGGCTATCCCAAGGGCCGTATTGAAATCATCATCCATTGCCCGGCAAAATTGCCCCCAAAACACAGTAGGATCACGGGATTTATCTTTGTCTGATACATGCCCGAATTGTTTCTCAATACGCTCGAGCAGCACATAGACTTTATCAAGACCGGCAACAGCTTCGTTTATTGCATTATCTGTAAAATCAACAGGGCTGCGGTAATGTTTGGAAAGAAGAAAAAGCCGCAACGCTTCAGGATGGTAATGTTTTATTATTTCCTTTAGTACGATAAAGTTCCCAAGCGATTTTGACATTTTTTCCTGATTAATATTTACAAAACCGTTATGAATCCAGTAGTTCACAAAGGGCTTCTCAAATGCTCCTTCTGACTGGGCTATTTCATTTTCATGATGCGGAAAAATAAGATCTTTTCCTCCGCCATGGATATCAAAGGTTTCACCCAGATATTCGGCGCTCATGGCTGAACATTCAATATGCCATCCTGGCCTGCCCTTGCCCCAGGGGCTGTCCCAGGCCGGTTCTCCGGGCTTTGACGATTTCCACAAAGCAAAGTCAAAAGGATTATATTTTCTTTTATCGATTTCAACCCTTGCGCCTGCCTCCATATCTTTTAGTTGCCGGCCGGAAAGTTTTCCATAGTCTTTAAATAACTCAACAGCATAATAAACATCATTGTCTATCCGGTACGCAATTCCCTTTTCGATCAACCTCTCGATAACTTTAATTATCTGGTCAATATGATCTGTTGCCCTGGGTTCAATTGTAGCCCTTTCAACATTCAGGGCATCCATATCCTCATAGAATTCCTTGATATATTTCTCGGCAAGCACACGGGTGCCCATGCCCAGCTCATTAGCTCTGTTTATTATCTTGTCATCAATGTCGGTAAAATTTCTTATATATGTTACATCAAAGCCCTTTGTTTTTAAATAACGGGCTATGACATCAAATGTAATAATCGACCTTGCATGTCCTATATGACAGGAATCATAGACCGTGGGCCCGCAAACATACATGCCAACCCTGCCGGGTTCAACAGGTTCAAATACTTCTTTTTTTCCGCTTAATGTATTGTAAATTCGAAGAGTCATAGTTTTTTTTGATAGTGCCTAAAGTATTTAAAGTATCTTAAAGTGAGCTAAAGTATATTAAAGTAAGCTAAAGCGCCTAAAGTTAAGGAATGCGCCTCCGGCGCTGCCGATTTTATATAAAAAAACGGAGCGTAGCGACTCATTAACTTTAGTCACTCGTAACTTTCCGACCCCGCCAAACTGACGGCTGACTTACAGCGGCGGGCAAGCTTTGACATCAATTTTCGCGGCTGAAAGCCGCTCCCACTCGACTACTCGGCCACTTTTTTCTCGTTCCCATGCTCCACAACAGCATGGGAATGCATACCATATGGGTTTCTGCGCTGGAACACGGGAATCAGTGATGACGCATAGAATGCACTCTACATGGCTCATTTGTTATTTATTTTTCACTCGATTTTATAATAAATTGAGGAGCGAAGCGACATCATCATTCAAAATTCGATGTTGGACGTTCGACGTTCGATGTTCATCTTCTCCCCTTCTCCCCTTCTCACCCTCTATTCACTTTCCCTGAGCAGCACAATACTCATTGCCCCAATCCCCTCCCCTTTTCCGATCATTCCAAGCCCTTCAAAGGTAGTTGCTTTGATATTGACTCTGTCCGGTTCAATTTTAATTGTTTTGGCAATATTTTTCTGCATTGCTTCTCTATACGGTAAAAGCTTTGGAGCTTCGGCAAAAATGGTAGAATCTACATTGCTTATTGCAAAACCTTTGCTGCTGACCATTTCATAAGTTTTTGCAAGAAGCCTTATGCTGTATATATCTTTGAATTCAGGATCTGTATCCGGAAAATGCAGACCAATATCACCCAGGCCGGCAGCGCCTAAAAGTGCGTCACACACAGCATGAACAAGAACGTCTGCATCTGAATGCCCAAGCAAACCCTTTTCAAACGGAATGGTCTCCCCTCCCAGAATAAGTTTCCGGCCAAAAGCAAGCCTGTGCAGATCATATCCCATGCCTATACGCATCTTATTTTTGTATTCCAAGAACACACCCCGTCTGCTTCGCAGCCACCCCTCTCAAGAGGGGATTTACACCCCTACCCCATAAGCGCTAAGTCGTTTTGAAAGATGAACATCGAACATCGAATATTGAACGTCCAACGTCGAATAAGGTATTCTGCCAATTTATAAACTGACGGAGCGACACGCGGCGCAAGCGCCTGCGCTGCACGAGCGATTTCATCATTCGATGTTCGATGTTCGATGTTCATTTCTTTTTCTGTTTTCTTTCATTAATCAATTTAACGATAATGTTATCGGCTCTATTCAGGCGACCGGCAAGCGCCTCAAAAAGGTGCTTAGCAACTTCAGGATATTTCTCAATGATTTCCGGCAGTTTGTCCCCAGGAAAACGCTTTACAACCGACCTTCCTTTTGAAAGGATACTCGCAGATCGCGGTTCGCCCGTTATGGCGGACATTTCCCCAACGTATTCACCCGGCTCCACTATTTCAGCTATTTTTTTGCCCCCCTTTGCAACGATTACAGCCCCCTGAACAAGCTTGAAAAAATCCGAATCTTTATTCCCTTCCCGGATAATCACATCCTTATCTTCGTAATGCTCTATATCAGGACTAACAAGATATGAGGGCAGGGCTTCTTTGGTTACATTCGTTTTTTTGAGAACTTCATCGATAGAGGTAAATCCCTGTCGAATTTTTTCCAGACCTGCGTCTCTCAATGTAACCATACCCTCTTGTGTTGCGATCTTTCTCAGTTGATTCTCCGGAACAGAGGCATTTATTGCTGTTGCAACTTCCTCAGTTACCGCCATAAGCTCATAAAGGCCGAGCCGTCCCTTATAGCCTGTGCCATTGCATGCCGGGCACCCCTTTGGTCCATATAGGGTCAGATCCGGAATTTCATCTTTCGAGAATCCGATGCTCTCTAATTCTTTGGGATCAATGTTTTTAACTACAACCTTGCACTTTGGGCAAAGTTTTCTGATCAATCGTTGGGAAAGAACCATCGTTATCGAAGATGACAGCATGTAAGATGGTATCCCGATATCCACAAGACGTCCGATAGTAGAAGGGCAGTCGTTCGTGTGGAGTGTGCTAAAAACGAGATGACCTGTCATGGCCGCCTTGATGGCAATCTCTGCAGTCTCAAGATCACGTATCTCTCCAACCATAATTATATCAGGATCCTGGCGCAGGAAGGCCCTGAGAGCTGTGGCAAAAGTCATCCCGACCTTTTCCTTGACAGGCACCTGATTGATCCCCCTAAAGTTGAATTCTACAGGATCTTCTGCTGTAAGTATTTTGACATCTTCTTTGTTCAGCCTGTTGAGAACAGAGTATAGTGTAGTTGTCTTACCGCTGCCTGTGGGACCGGTTACAAGAAGCAGGCCATAAGGTATGGAAATGCAACGCCTAAGGGTTTCAAAGGTTTTTGGTTCAAACCCCAATTGGGTAAGATCTACGTTGAGAGCGCTTTGATCGAGAATGCGTAAAACAACGCCCTCACCAAAAAGAGTCGGCAATGTAGAGACACGAAAGTCAACCGCCTTTTTTTTCCCAAAGCGCATCTTGATCCTGCCGTCCTGCGGTATACGACGTTCTGTAATATTCAATCCAGATAAAATTTTCAACCTTGAAAGCAGGGCGTTTTTTATGCTGATCGGCAGGTTCATAGATTTGTAAAGGGAACCATCCAATCTATATCTTACCTGCACAGATTTCTCAAAAGGCTCAATATGAATGTCGCTAACTCCGTCATTAACGGCCTTGATAAGAATACCGTTCACCAGTTTGATAATGGGAGCATCAGAAGCTAAGTATTGGTCTTTCCCCTCCTCTTCTTCCCCTGCAGCTTGCAGTTCAATTTCTCCTGCTGCCTCGGAAACGAGAGAACCGAAATCATCAACCACGATATCAGGAGGTTCTTCCTCTTCCTCTTCTTTTTTTTCACCAAAGAAATTATCGTATTCTTCATCACTTATCTTATAGTAAGCCCTGTAAGCATCGACAATATCCTTTTGAGTGGAGATATTGATCTTCAAGCCTTTTTGAACTTCGCCTTGCAACTGTTCAACCGCGGAAGTATCGGTCGGTTCCGTCATGGAAATTACAAGATCATCCCCATCGATTCCTAAAGGAAAGGCCATATATTTTTTGGCCGAATCATAAGGGAGGAGCTTGAGAGCTTCAGGATCAGGAGAAATTTTCGATATTATTACAGCAGGATAGTTATAAATACGGCTTAGTACATTTACAATGGTCTCTTCTTCGATGTATCCGAGTTTAATGAGTATGCTGCCAAGCTTTCCCTGATGTTTTTGCTGATAGCTCAGCGCCTCTTCGAGCTGGTTTCTGGTGATATACCCCTCTTTACTCAGAAGATCGCCGATCCTCATCTTACCGGCCCCGAATTGATCCCTGATGGTAGCTTTCAGGCTTGATCTTGTTGACGAGGCAGGCCTGAGAGGTACTGGACGTTTATTTGATGCTGGTTTAGTCATTTAATACAAACCTTCCTGACCTGAATAAGATCGCTGTGCCCAGCAAAAATTTTCTCTATTCCATCCTGTTTAAGTGTAGTCATGCCGTCTTTTACAGCCCGATTACGCAATTTTTCTATTTTCGCGTAGTTCTGGATCAATCTTTTTTGCTCATCGGTCCCCATTAATAATTCATGTATACCCATTCGGCCTTTATATCCGGTATTGTTACATGTCTCGCAGCCCACAGGCTTATACAGAGTCAAATCATCCATATATGGAATTTTAACATTCTTTTCAAAATCTTCCACACCATATTCCCGGACAAGCTCATCATATTGCTTTTGTGATGGATGGTATTTTTCTTTGCAATCCTTGCAGAACGTGCGGATTAAACGCTGGGCAAGAATGCACAAAACAGCATCCGCGAAGTTAAAAGAATCCATCCCCATATCAAGAAGTCTGGTAATACTTTCAGGAGCGCTGTTCGTATGTAAGGTTGAAAACACAAGATGCCCTGTTAATGATGCTTCAATACCGATTGACGCTGTTTCCTTGTCACGCATTTCGCCAACCATAATAACATCGGGATCTGCCCTTAGAAATGCTCGCATTGCAGCGGCAAAATCAAATCCGATCTTTGGTTTTACCTGAACCTGCCTCAAACCGGCCTGAGTAATTTCAACCGGGTCTTCAGCAGTCCAAATCTTGGTTTCAATTTTGTTGATATAGCTAAGCGCTGAATGCAGCGTGGTGGTTTTTCCAGAACCTGTGGGGCCGCACACAAATATGATGCCATAAGGCTTAGTTATTACACTTACAAAATTCTCATAATTTGCTTTTGAAAAACCCATTTTGTCAAGGGGAATAGGCTCGCCTGCCGCGAGGATACGCATTACAATATCCTCCATTCCACCCTGGGTTGGAACGGTTGCCACCCTGAGTTCTATGTCAAGGCCGCCGTATTTTTTGAATTTGATCTTACCGTCCTGGGGCTTGCGGCGTTCTGCTATATCAAGATCCGATATAATCTTTATACGCGATACTACCGCATTCTTATAGCTGTAAGGAATAGTCTGGTATAAAGAACAGGCCCCGTCAACCCTCATACGCACCCGTGTGTTTTGCTTCCCGGGATAGGGCTCTATGTGAATATCGGAAGCCCCGCGATTGTAAGCATCAATAATAATCTTGTTTACCAGTTGAACTACTGCGCTGTTTTCCTCTGTTACTGCGGCTTCGGCCTCATCAATCTCCTCAGCCTCATCCTGAAGTTGTCGAAGAATATCGTCCATATTGGCCAGATCTTTGTCATCCTGTGTAAACAGTTTGATATAATTAAGAATATCCTCCTTGAATGCAACGCAAAACTGGATCTGTTTTCCTGAAAAAAGAGCTTTTATTTCGTCGATTTTCTGAAGGTCATGCGGGTTGTCTACGATAATCGTTGTCTTTCCGTCCTCGACACGCAAAGGCACCCAGACATTATTCCGCATAAAAGGAACCTTCAGACCGACCAGGAGTTCTCCCGGGATAGCTATTTTTGAATTATACTCTATAAATGGAATATTATAATATTTGCTGTAGGATTTACCGACTTCTTTTTTTTCGATTTTAAGATCCTTTACAAGAGTATTTTCTACAGGCTCTTTTCTCTTTCTCGCATCAGCTACGGCTTTATCCAGTTCTTTTTGGGTGAGAATATGATTTTCAATGAGATAACTAAATTTATTGATCCTTGCCCTTGCCACCCGTTTCTGGTTATATAAGGCAATGCCAAGTATTTTAGCTAATTCTATTACAGACTCCTCATCTATTTTTGTAAAAGAACTGCCGGTTACCCTGTTTATCAGTTGAACCGCTCCAAGCAGATACTTCTTGAAAATTATCGGCACTACAAGGACCTGAGTTGTTTTAAAACCTGTTTTTTGATCCCAGCTTTTATCAAATTTCAAGGCGGGATCGATTGCAGCCAGCTCCTTATTATCATAAACATTTTTTATATTTATAAGCTTTTGTTTAAAGGCAGAATATCCAGCGGTACTGCCTGAAGAAATAGGAACCCGGATTTCTGATATTTCGTGGCCGGACTTGAAACGCGATACCAGTTCTCTTTTTTTCCCGTCCACAACATAAACAGTAAGTCTTTCCGCCTCAAAAAGATCTGTGATTTCGTCTTTCAGATCAATTAAGATCTCATCCATATTGGATGCAGCATATATCTTGTTGCAAATGTGCTGGAGTTTTGTCCTGTATTCCACCTCGGATTTGAGGCTCTGGACATTTGTTGACTTGGCGTTTGATGTGGCAAATATGTTTAACATAGTTAGTAACCGTTCATGGTTCACAGTTCACAGCTTTTTTATTATATATCAGACGTTTTTGTCCTTGTCCGAGTCGCGTTGACTTTGATAATTATCATAAAGCTTTTTTACTCCCCCGCCGATAAGCAAAACACCTAAAAAATAGAAACAAAAACGTATGAAAAACATTATCGAAGAAAACTGTTTGATCTGCTCTATTTTGGGCATAACCTGGGGTATTCTGTAAAATACCCCTATTCCAGCCAAAACAAGGGCAATGCCCCAGACTAATTGAATAACTTTTTTATTTTTTCCCATAATCTGCAACCTGTTAATAGGATAGAGGATAGAGGATAGAGGATAGAGGATAGAGGGATAGAGGGATAGAGGGATAGAGGGATAGAGGGATAGAGGAAATCGACAGGCATTCCCTATTCCCTATTCCCCCTTTCCTGTTTCCCATTTCCTCTTTTCTATATCCTCTATCCTATCCGCCCAGATAATGCTCCTTTACCTTGGGGTTGTCCAAAAGTTCGGAGGCTAAACCTTCTAAAACGATTTTACCTCTCTCGATTACGTAGGAGTGGTGGGCCACTTTGAGGGCAGCCCTTGCATTCTGTTCCACAAGCAGAATCGTGACACCTGATTGGTTGAGCTGTTTAATGACGTTAAAAATTTCCCGGATCACAAGGGGAGCTATGCCCATGGATGGTTCGTCCAAAAGCAGGAGTTCGGGACGTCCCATCAGGGCACGGCCGATGGCCAGCATCTGCTGCTCACCGCCGGAAAGGGTGCCTGCGATCTGTTTGGAACGTTTTTTCAGGATCGGAAACATCTGATAAATACGCTCGATTCTCTCTTTGATCTCAATCCGGTTGCTTTGCTTAAAATAATGATAGGCCCCTAAATTGATATTATCCCGGACGGTCAGATGGGCAAAAATCTGTCTCCCTTCCGGCGCCTGTGAGATGCCCAGGCGCACGATCCGGTTTGCCGGCATGCCGGCAATATTCTGCTCCTTATAAAGAATACTCCCCCCATTGATCTTCATTATGCCGGAAATAGATTTTAAAAGGGTGGACTTGCCTGCCCCATTGGCGCCAATGATGGAAACCACCTTTCCCACGGGAACATGTATGGAAAGATCTTTAAGCACACGAATACTTCCGTAAGATGCGTTGAGTCCCTCAATCCTCAGCATATCAGACCGCTCCTCCTCCTAAATACGCATCAATAACCCTGGGGCTGTTCCGGACATCTTCAGGCGACCCCTCGGCGATCTTCTCGCCATAGTTCAGCGCCAAAATCTCATCCGAGATATTCATCACCACCTTCATATCATGTTCTACCAGTAAAACGGTCATCCCTTTTGCATTGATGGCCTTAATTAAAGAAGATGCCATATAAGTCTCGGTCTCATTGAGACCAGCCGCGGGTTCGTCCAGACAAATCAGTTCCGGCTCACTGGCCAGCGCCCGCCCGATCTCTAATAATTTTTGTTCACCGAGGGGCAGGCTGTCCGCCGAAGCTTTGAATTTATCAGCAAGCCCGATAAATTTCAGAATTTTCAATGCACTTTCCCTGATCCATTTTTCTTTACGTCTGGACTGAGGCAGAACAAGCCCTGAAGCCATAAAGGAGGTCCGAATCCGGGTATGACAGCCTAACATGACATTTTCAAGAACCGTCATATTTCCGAACAGCTCAACCGTCTGAAAAGTCCGGGAAATACCCCTGTCCGCAATCTTGTGGGCCTTGAGATGTTGAATGGGTCGGCCTTTGAACCTCACCGTTCCCTGTGTTGGCGGAAAAGATCCGGCAATAACATTAAACAGGGTTGTCTTGCCCGCGCCGTTGGGACCGATAATCGCCTTAATACTTCCTTTTTTGACCTGGGAATTAAGGTTACTAAGAGCCATAAGTCCGCCAAAGGTCATGACCACTCGATTTATTTCCAAAATATTTTCTTCTTCAACAAAATTCATCGAATTTCTATTCCTTGAACCAGCCTTTTACGATTCCCGGCACCCCTGCCAGACCATCCGGTAATAAGACAGTGACAAAGAGGAGTATGCCGCCATATACTATGATCTCAAATTCCTCAAAATAATGAAGCCATTCATTACTCAAAAAGGTGATCAGACCGGTTCCAATGATCGCCCCCCAGATACTATGCATCCCGCCCAAGGCTATCATGATCAGAAGTTTTATGGAAAAAAAAAGGTCAAAAGTCGATGGATTGATAAAATTAAGATAATGGGCATAAAAACTTCCGGCCAAAGATGCCAGAACAGCGGAGTAAACAAATACCAGTAGCTTAAACCTGGAAACATCCACCCCTAAGGCGCTGGCTGCCTGTTCACTGGCATGGATGGCCCTTAAAACCCGGCCGGCGCCGGATTGAATTACATTAACGGTAAAGATAAAAACCGTTAGAACAAAACCCCAGACAAGGTAGTAATAGCGTTCAACAGAATCAAACTCAAAGCCAAAAAGGCTTAACCCAGGGATGCCGGGCATGCCGTCCGGACCGCCGGTCCATTCGATCTCTTCGTTGAAGATTATAAAAATGATAATTCCAAAGGCAAGGGTTGCCATGGCCAGATAATGCCCCTTTAATTTGAGGGAAGGCGTACCAACTAAAGCAGCCACTACCGCGGTAACGGCCATACCGATCGCCATGCAGGCCCAGGCATTTATGCTGTAATTTGCGGTCAGGATGCCCGAAATATATGCACCAATACCAAAAAACGCCGCATGCCCAACTGATATCTGGCCGGCATACCCCATTAGAAGGCTGAGTCCAATGGTAATCAGGCAATAAATACCCACAAATACCATAATGTCGGTATAGTGTTCTATGGCGGGAATTTGCCGGGCAATCCATGGAAAAATAATGATAGAAAGAGCAAAGACGGCGATTGGAAGTTTGGCGATTCGCAACATGCTTAGAACCTTTTGATTCTGCTGATCTCTATGCTGCCCATGAGCCCGCTGGGTTTAAAGAATAAGATAATGAGAAGCACAATCAACGCAAAAGCATCTTTGTATCCCGAGTGAATAAGACCTGCTCCAAATGATTCGATACTTCCCATGATCAGTCCACCGAGGATAGCGCCCGGAAAGCTTCCCAGCCCGCCCAGAATAACCGCACCGAATCCCTTTACCGCCAGCATGGCCCCACGGTCATATTCCATAAGGGAAATCGGAGTTATGGCAATACCTGCAACCGCTCCTATAGCGGCTGAAAGGGCAAAGGACAACAAAATCATCTGCTTGACATTGATGCCGACCAGACTGGCCGCATCCGCATTATCGGCGCAGGCGGTCATGGCCTTGCCGATGATGGTCCGATTAAAAAATATGGATAGAGCAACAGCGGTGATGATCAAAAAGCCGATCACCCAGAAATACTGGGGTTGAACCACGGCTCCCAGAAAAGTGATTGGATTGCGGCCGGAAAACGCGGGAAGATCAAAAGGGTCCTTGCCCCAAATTAACGAAGCCGTCCCCTTGATCAGGATGGACACTGCAATGGTAGCGACAATCAGGGTAAGTACCGACGGACGACGGATAGGACGAATGGCGAGACGGTCGATAAGTATCCCGATCATCGTTACCAGAACAATTGTAGCCGGAAAGGCCAGAATAATGGGCAGCCCCACGGCAACATGCAAGGAAACCATTATCAATCCGCCCAGCATGACGAATTCACCCTGGGCAAAATTGATGATTTCAGTCACATTATAAATAATATTAAACCCCACGGCCACCATGGCATAAACACTGCCCACGGTCAGCCCGGTAATGAGGTATTGTAAAAGCTGGCTTGCCAGCGTAATTTTTTCCATCAGTCCACGAGAGCCCAGTTATCACCTTTCACGATCACCATGTGAAAGGCCCCTTTTGTCAGACCGTTGTGGTCGTCCGGCGAAAAATTGAACACACCATGCTGGCCCACAAACCCCTTTGTGTTCTCGATGTAGTCCCGTATTCCGGCCTTGTCATTGCCTGCGGCAGTCAGGGCGTTCACAACTATTTGCAAAGCATCCCAGGCATGTCCGCCGAATGAACTCAGAGGTTCATTGTATTTGGCTGTATAGTCCTTCAGATAATCCATTGTTGCACTTTTTTGAGGATGGTCTGCCGGTAAAAGCTCGGCAATATTACAGCCGCCCAGCGGGCATAAAACACCCTCGGCAGCTCCTGCAGCCAGTTTGATATTTTTACGGCTGCCAAAGCCATGACTCTGATATAACGGAATACCCGCCATTCCCAGATCTCTCCAGTTGCGAGTCACGGTAACCTGTGTGGGACCGATGGACCAGTTGACAATAGCGGCCGGAGCCTTGCCCTTGATTTTGGTCAACTGGGCCGTCATATCCGTATCCTTTGGCCCGTACTTTTCATCGGCAATAATGTTCATATTATACTCGGTTGCAAGCCTGATCAGCTCTGAACGTCCACTGGCTCCGAATCCGGAGGTTACGCTTATGATGGCAATTTTATTGATTCCTCTGTTTTTAAGATGGGTATAAATAGCTTTAACAGCCATGCTGTCCGACTGGGGACTCTTAAAAACCCATTTATACGGCTTACCCGTCTTTTTATTATGAACAATCTTGTAACTAGCCGCACAGGAGACCAGAGGGGTTTTATATTTTTCAGCAACCGGTATAACCGCAAGGGAGAGTCCGCTCAAGGAAGGACCGATCACCGCACAGACCTTGTGCCTGGTAATAAGCTTTTTTACCGCGAGGTTGCACTTGGTGGCATCCCCTTCGTCATCATAAAGAACAAGTTCCAGCTTTTTTCCGTTAATGCCGCCGGCATTGTTGATCTTTTCAGCCAGCATCCTGGCGGTTTTCTTTTCCGGATCACCCAAAAAAGAGCCGCGGCCGGTCACGGAAAAAACAGCGCCTACTTTATACTCTCCATCAAAGGCGTTTGCCTGGCTAATGAGCAACCCCATACTGAAAAAACAAATTGTTGCAATAATAAAAATTCTTCTGAGTGTCATTTTTCTCCTCTCTTTGTTTCTGGTTTTAACTAGCGCCTGTCCGAAAAGTCCCCTTTTTGTCTTTTCGACCAAAGGGAGAAATCTTGACTGTCAATATTATCAAAGAGATAAGATTTCTCGCTACGCTCGAAATGACAGTTTGACCTATTTTCGGACAGACACTAACTAAGTTGAGCGGTTAGCCTTTAACGATTAGCTCTTAGCCCAGGCTAACTGCTAAAAGCTAACTGCTAATGGCTAAAAGCTAATGGCTTAATTCAGGTATTAACCGGTTTAAAAAGTCTTGATGTCTTTACATCATATACACTTTACTGCCCTCAATTACTGTTATGCCGCCGTCTTTTAGAAGTTTTATTGCTTCATCTGTATTGTCAAACCTGAAAATCATAACCGCATTATCTTTGCTTTGCCGGACAAATGCATACATATATTCCACATTTACGCCGGATTTATCCAGCAGGCTCAAGATCTTGTTAAGACCTCCGGGTTTATCCTGAACCTCTACTGCGACCACTCTGGTTTTGTTTAGAGTAAAACCTTTGCTTTTAAGGGCTTCTTCAGCCTTTTTATTATTGTCTACAATTAATCGCAAAACTCCAAAATCTGAAGTATCTGCCAGAGAAAGCGCCCTGATATTAACACCGGCTTCTGATAAAATTGATGTAACCTCTGCAAGGCGGCCAGTCTTATTTTCCAGAAAGATCGATATCTGTTCAACCTGCATTTTTATCCTCCTTTTTTATTTTTTCAGCAAAAAACCTCTGCCTCACGCAAAGACGCAAAAAAGAAAGCAGGAAAGAGAATAGAGGATAATTGACGGACCTGTTTCCTCAACCCCTCAACCCCTCAACCCCTCAA
>JAYENE010000389.1:7421-18095 GCA_034721935.1 Thermodesulfobacteriota bacterium | reverse complement strand
TCTATCCTCTATCCTCTATCCTCTATCCCCCTATATCTTGCGGTTATCAATCACCCGCACCGCTTTCCCCTGACTTCTGGCAATTGCCTTAGGTTCCACAAGCTTTACCTTGGCTGAAACTCCAAGATACTCTTTTATATTTTTCGATATTTTCTTTTCCATGTTCTGCAGGACTTTTACCTCGTCAGAAAAAAGACGTTCTCCCACCTCTACCAGAACTGTGAGTGTATCAAGCTTGCCTTTTCTGTCAACAACAAGCTGATAATGAGGCTCGACTTCATCTATTTCCATGAGAACACTTTCGATTTGTGACGGGAACACATTTACACCGCGAATAATGAGCATATCATCTGTGCGTCCACTGACTTTGTTCATGCGGATATGTGTACGGCCGCATATACACGGCTCCGGATTGAGTGAGGTTATGTCACGGGTTCTATACCGTATGACCGGGAAAGCTTCCTTGGTTATGGTTGTAAAAACAAGTTCGCCGGTATCACCATAAGGAAGGACTTCTCCGGTTTTAGGATCAATAATTTCAGGAATAAAGTGATCCTCAAAGATGTGAAGACCTTTTTTTGCTTCATGACATTCAATGGCAACGCCAGGGCCCATAATCTCGCTCAAACCATAAATATCTACAGCAGTTAAATTCAACTTTCGTTCTATCTCCTCCCGCATCTTCTCAGACCAGGGTTCAGCCCCGAATATCCCGAATTTGAATTTTAAATCATGAAAAGAAATACCCATATCCTCCGCCACTTCTGCGAGATAAAGAGCGTAAGAAGGGGTTGCGGTCAAAATTGTCGGACCAAAATCTTTCATAATAATAATCTGTCTTTTGGTATTGCCTCCTGAAACAGGAATAACAGATGCGCCAAGTTTTTCAGCGCCGTAGTGGGTCCCCAGGCCTCCGGTAAAGAGACCATAGCCGTAGGCATTGTGAATAATATCCCCTCGAGTTGCCCCGCCTGCGGCAAGGGCTCGCGCCATTAATCCCGCCCAGGTATTAATATCCCGAGCAGTATACCCCACAACGGTGGGCTTTCCGGTGGTCCCGGAAGAGGCATGAATACGAACCACATTATCCATGGGGACCGCAAACATTCCAAAGGGATAATTATCGCGCAAATCCTCTTTTGTAGTAAAAGGAATTTGTCTTAAATCATCAAGCGACTTGATATCATTGGGCTTGATATGATTTTCTTTAAATTTTTTCCTGTAAAAAGGCACATTTGCATAGACACGATCAATTGTAGCCTTGAGCCGTCGCAGTACGATTGTCTCCAGATCTTCCCTTGGCATGGTTTCAAATCCAATATCGAGAATCATTCCAGCGCTCCTTTCAAACAATATAAAAGATTTATTTCTTTTAAAAAATTTCTGTTGTTCGACATTTCCTTCCTAACAGCCTAACAGCCTTCAGCCTAGTAAGCTAACCCTAACCCCCGATCCCCGGTTCCCGACCCCTCATCAGTGCGGTTGGATTTGTCTCCTTGATGTAGCTTCTGATACCTTTTACTATAGCATCGCATAAATGATTCTGGTATTTTGAGTTGATTAATCTTTTACATTCCCTGGAATTGCTTATAAAGGATGTTTCAATTAATATAGAAGGCATCTGTGCTCCAAGAAGAACATAAAACGGCGCCTGTTTTACCCCTTTATTATTTATCCGGCTGTATCTCTTTTTCATATGTTTATACATAGCATCCTGGACATGATATGCCAGGCGGCTCGATTCATTGATCTTGGAATTTTGCATAAGATCGCTTAAAATAGTTTGCAAGTCGCTGATATTTTTAGTTGATGTGGCGTTTTCACGGGCGGCGACCAATATGGCATCACCATCTGTGGCAAGGTTCAAAAAATAGGTTTCAATACCATAAGCCCTTCTGTTTCTGGCGGCATTTGCATGAATGGATATAAAAAGATCTGCATTTTTTGTGTTTGCAATTGCCGTTCGCTCTTCAAGGGTAAGGTATTTATCCCTCTTGCGGGTCATAATTACTTTGCAACCTAATTTTTCCCGAATTTTCTTAGTAAGTTTTTTCGCTATGTTAAGCGCCACGCTCTTTTCATGAACGCCCTTTAAATAACCAGGCGCTCCATAATCACGCCCCCCGTGGCCAGGATCGATAACAATCCTGTTAACTCTAAGAGAGAACTGCTTTGCCAGGGCGCTTGTAGTGAGCTTTTCATCCTTTTTTGAGGTTATAACTTTAGAGCCTGCCTTATATGTTTCTTTTCCCCACACATCTATGACAATCCTGAATGGATTTTTCAATGAAAAGATCTTGTAGGTCTTAAACGACTTGATATCTATTACCACTCTAACCGAATCGGGCGTGTGCTGGCCGGCTCGCGTATTGCTGAGCAGATTGTCGTTAATGGGAATTCTCTTTTCTGTGTCTTTCCCTAAAATTGAGTTTTTTAAATCAACATACAGACGCTGGGGCTTTTTTATTGAAGGGTCTTTTCTAAGAAGTCTGTGAACGTATGATGTTTCTTTGTTTGCGTCGATAACAACTCTTGTATAATTTGGATTGGACCAGAATCGAAGGCCTGTTACTGTGGAAGTTTTATTATTCTTTTTTTGGTTCTTTGGTGTCGTTATTGATGCGACCTTTCCGCGCCTGGACATGGAAAAAGCCCTTATGGCCGCACCGGCCTTATATTTATATCTGCTTTTCGGAAAACGTTTTATAATACGCTCAAATAAATCAAAGGCCTCTTTTTTGTCCGATTTTTTATATGATCTTTTGTAAAGCTTCTGATAAAGCTTTCCGGACATATAAAGTCCTGCGGCAGCCCACGGGCCTGAAGGATCATGTCTGTAAACAGCCTGAAATTTTTTTATGCAGTTCAGCCAGTTGTGCCTGTATTTTTGTTTTTTGGAACTTTTGCAGAGCTTATTATAACAGGCTTCAGCCTTAAAATATTTATCTCTTGCCGTAACAGCCGATGATACACCCGGTTGCATAATCGCAATAATACAGCAGATAAGAAAATATAATAATATGAATGATTTTTTACTCAAATGAAATACCATGTTGATAGGATAGAGGATAGAGGATAGAGTTAAAAGGATAGAGCAAATCGACAGGCGTTCCCCATTCCCTATCCTCTTTCCTACTTCCTTCTATTCTATTTTCTCATCCGGCGCTTTTATATCAGCGCTTTCCATGATGATTTCGGTAGGTTGAGCAGAAACCTCTTGCAATGATTCCAGCCTGCTTTTTAGAGCCGATATTTCTTCTAATTGTGAATCATTATCGGTTTTAAGGTTTTTGATATCCTTTTTAGATTTAAATCTTTCAGTAAGACCGGCAAAAAAGGCGATAAAAAAACCTGCTAATAAACATACAAAGTATATGACTCCATTGGGCAATTCCGGGGTATGATATTCATCGGCAATCATCAGGTCTAACTTGAAACTCTGTTTTGCAGTAATAATATCCTGGTTTTGAAACAAAACCAAAAGGATAAACCCGGCAATAATTACCCAGAAAGCAATCTTGATATTTTTCATATCACTTCTCCTTTGGTATCAAGTTGTTGTATCTAATTTATTAATGTATAACTTTAGTAAATGCATTTGTATCTCCAAACCATGGCCACCTTTCCGAGATTAAGCCCGATATTGAATCCTCTTCCCATATATATTTCACCAAGAACACGAAGAAATTAATCCCTAAATCCAAAATCCTCAGCCACAGACCCACACAGAAACACACGGACGAAATAATATTAGTCTGTGTCCGTCTGTGTGTTTCTGTGGCTAATTCAATTCCCTATTCTCTATCCTATTTCCTTAATCCCTTTATTTCCATACAATTTTACCATCTGGAACTCAACCTTTTTTTACTTTTAGCGGCACTATCTCCACCTTTCCACATAGCCCAATCCTGTCACCCATAATAATGACAAGCCCTGTAACTCCGTCGATATTTTTCCCAAACTCTATTGCTTTCTGAATATCTGTCTTTGATATTACATGATTGCCAATCGATGTTGCAGCAGCATCGGCTAATGGACAGGACTTTGATATAACGCAAACAGCATCAGCCTTTCCCAAACTTAAGGAATGACCGATTGTGCTGGATGATGTGCAAATTGAAACAGGTTTTTTTCTTGAATCAACACGCAATCCAATATGCATGCTAAAAGGTGATGGTCCGGCAAAAATACCGACTGTAACAGGTGAACCGGTTTTTATAAAAATATCCCCGCCGTTTTCCACAACAACCTCATCCGTATATGATAAAAGATCTTTGCCCACATGCTCGGCAATTGCGCCTGCAACAGCGGCCATTGGGCCTACACCTGTTTTTTTGCCGGCTTTTGCCATGTCTTTTATTATGATCGGCGCGGGGCCATATATACGATATGGATTGAGGGTCTTTGCAAACTCTTGATTTTGCTGTATATATGCTTCAACATATCCTCTATGCTTAAGAACCAGCTCCCTTGTAACATCCTCAAGATGTTTTGCGGCATGCACAAACAGATCTGTTTCCTTTACAGCTACCCGAAAGGAAACCAGATTATCCTGGTGTACAAGATTTCGATAATAGCGTTCTTTATACATCTTCCGGTTCATGGTTCACGGTTCAAAGTAAAGTGCCTAAAGTGAGCTAAAGTGCCTAAAGTTATGGAGTCGCTCCGCTCCGTTTGTTTTCTAAATTAAGGAGCAAAGCGATATCATTATTCGACATTGGATGTTCGACGTTCGATGTTGGACGTTCATCTTTCCATCTTCTAATCTTCTAATCTTCTTACCTTCTTCGCTCCTTAGCGCCTTCGCGCCTTTGCGTGAGCCAGCCCTTTAATCCTCTGGCCTAACAACCTAACAGCCTTTAGCCTAATAAGCTAATCCCCTAATCCCTCTATTCTCTATTCTCTATTCTCTATTCTCTATTCTCTATCCTCTATCCTCTTTCCCCAATCCCTCACTTTCAGGCGATTGTCTCAAAAAATAGTGATCTGTCATACCGGCAATAAAATCCCTGACAATCTCCTCTTTGCTGTGATCGTTAATATATTCTTCAGACATATCCTTTAAAAAATGTGTAAATATCACTGAAGATTGATTTTCTTTTTCAATATCCTCTAAATATCTTTCAAAAAGAATCCCAAAAAGTTTTTTTACAACATGTGAATGCCTTTTAATCTTTGGATTCAAGTAGATATATTCAAGATTAAATTGCTTAAGGATTTTTAAGGCTTTCGACACCTCAAAGCTAAAGGCAAAATAGCTTTTCTGAAAGCTGTTTTTAATGACATCGGTTACAAGGTTGTATACGATTGTCCCATTTGTGTTTCCAAGCAGTTTAACACTTTGCTCAGGCAAATCTGATCTTTTTATCATATCCAGCCGGATGGCATCCTCTATATCACGGCCAATGTAACTTATCGTGTCTGCTATTCTAACAACACACCCTTCCGAAGTCATGGGAATGAGTTTTATTTCAGGGTCGGCTTTTTTGGATGATATCTCATTTTGGAGTTTTTCAAAGGACTTATTCCTCTCAGGTTCAAGTGTTTGATCATGTATTTCGCCGTCATGGCATAATATTCCGTCAAGGGTTTGAAGGCACAAATTCCATCCTTTTCCTTTACGTTCGACTTTGTCTAAAAACTGAACGCCCTGAACGCTGTGCACAAAATATCCGATGTTGCTTGCCTTGCAAAGCGCTGACAAAAATCTTTCGCCATCATGTCCAAAAGGCGGGTGGCCGATATCATGGCCAAGGGCTATCGCCTCGATAAGATCCTCATTTAATCCCAAAAAACGTCCAATAGTCCTGGCAATTTTTGATACAAGCTGAACATGAAGCACCCTGTGAGTAATGTGATCATTTTTAATAAGATAAAAGACCTGGGTTTTGTCGATATATCGTGTATACGCTAAAGAATGAAGGATGCGATCAACATCCAGAGAAAAAGCCTGGCGATATCCTCCCTTTAGACGATCTTCCTGCAGACGTCGCAATCCGTACGAACTAAGCGTTGCCAGATGTGACAGGGTTTCGGTTTCACGCTTGTTCAGGACATTCTTTATAGTATTCGGCGTATTTTTGTCGTTCAAATTTCGCATTGTTTGTAAATGAATCACTCCACTAATCCTGTCCCAAAATGCCTCACGCAAAGGCGCCAAGGCGCAAAGATTTTAAATCTATAACCCCTAAATCTCTGCCACAGACCCACACAGAAACACACAGATAAAACAACATGCTATTTTTTTCGCGAAGCGATGACTATTTTTCTCCTTAGCGCCTTAGCGCCTTTGCGTGAGCCAGCCCTTAATCTTTTCTATGGAGCCGGAGTCAAAATAAATGTTGACGGCAAAATTGAAACATCTGCCCAGTATCTGTTGATATCAAGCTGAAACCTGTCTCCATTCGCGCCTGAAAAAAAGAGCCGCGATGGAACAAGAAGGCCGTTAATATTTTGCATCCTGATGAACTCTGCCCGGTACAATAATAAGCCGTTTAGATCAAACATCTCGAGCTTTTGGACATTTGTCCTGGTTTCATCAAGGTATATTTTCTCAATAACATTCTCCCAATCCTTTTTTAAAACAAGGACATATCCATCCTTAGATCTGTTTTTTTTAATCATTGCAGAATCATGTCTAACAACCGGAATCCTGCCGGCTAAAATTGAAACAATATCGCGGGATTTGATCGAAATTGAAATGAATTTTTTCAGGGTGGATTTTTTGGAAGGTTTTTTATAAAAACGCTGGTCAGTATGTGACACAAAATACAGCCATATACCGTCGCATGCAAGACTGGCAACCGGTTGTCCGGAAAGGCTGCGCATCGCAATCCTGATTTTATCAGGCTCTGATCCGACCCATGCAACATCGGAAATAAGCCCTTTTTTACCCTTTCTCCAAAATGTAACCTTTCCTGTGCCCTTGAATGTTTTTAACTCATTATTTTTATTTTTCAAAGATAAAAGCACATTTGCGGCTTCATGTAACTCTTCGGAAACCAAAGATTTTTTTGAAGCCATCCCTGAAATGCCACCGCACGCGGAAAGAAAAAAAACAGCGCTAAAAAGGATAGAGGAAAGAGGGTAATTGACGGACATCCATCTCCTTCCCTCTTCCCCGTTTCCCATTCCCTCTTCCCCGTTTCCCATTCCCTCTTCCCCGTTTCCCCTATTTTCTCTATTCTCTATTCTCTATTCTATTTCCTATTTCCTATATCCCCTATTGTGCTGCTTTTTTCTTCAAATAACGGATATGACCATCCAGCGCTTTAATCGCGTTCAGGGATAGGTCCCAGATTTTGTCATAAAGTTCTTTAGAAATATATTCATTATCAATGCATGCAATCAAGTGATCTTGGGTTTCATACATAGAGCCACGGCTAATCCGACAGAATTGAATATTCTCCTGGTAATGAAAACGACCGTACCCCTCGGCAATATTCGCTGAACATGAAATTGCCGCCCGCCTCATTTGTGAAGCCAAGTCATATCTTTCTTCTGTTGGCAGTTCTTTTATTACACTATTATACAGCCACCCTCAGTTTCCGAGCCAGCTTCCATGCTTCAATATCCGTAAAATGCGTGATTGGCCCATATCCCATAGCTCTATCCTATTTCCTCTATCCTATTTCTTATTTTCTGTATCTTCTTTTCAAGTTCGATTGTATCGTTTTTCTTATTCAAAAGAGAATGTTTGTACAATTTAAGAGCATTTGCCCTGTTGTCTGTTTTCATGTAGGCATCTCCTAAGTGCTCCAGTATAACAGGATCGTCAGGAATTAGATCAACTGCCTTTTTTAGGTATTTTATTGCCTTTTTGAAATCCCCTTTTTTAAAATATACCCATCCAAGGCTGTCTATAATATAACCGTCATCAGGCTTGTATTTTAATGCTTCTTTGATTAGACGTTCTGCCTCATCAAGATTTTCTCCCAGATCAGCATAAGTATAACCAAGATAGTTCAGCGCATTGGCATTTTTCGGGTCAAGACTTATCACGGTCCTCATCTCTTTTATTGAATCATCTTTTCTGCCCCACTTGTCATAAACAACCCCCAAGCGAAAATGGATCCCGCTGTTGTCGAAATCGATTTCAAGGGCCTGTTTAAACATTTTTTCCGCGTTTTCATATTCTTTGGTCTCCTCATAAAATGTGCCAAGATAGAACATAAGCTCAGGATCGTCAGGATTACTTTTAATAATGTCATTTAAATAAATTATAGCATCCTTAATCTTTCCCTGGTTCTGGTATAAAAAGGCAATATGAATGACCGCATTCCGATAAAACCTTGAATCCGGCATCACCTTTTTAAGATGCATGATGGCTGCCCTGTTATCTTCCTTGCCCTCATACACAGCGCCTATAACATAATTTATATCCGAGCTGCCAGGAGCCCCTTTTAACATTCCCTTTAAAACAATCAAGACCTCGTCATATTTCTTTTTATCGAGATAGACCTGAATAACCCTGATTATAATATCTCTATTAGTTAAACTCTTTGAGCCAAGTTCCTTTAATAAATTTTCAGATTCCTTTTGCATCTTGTTTTTATAATAATAATAGCCAAGCTCCATGGCAGCCTGTATATTTTTTGGATTTCTCTCCAGGATATCCTTGAATACCTGGATAATCCTTTTATCCTTTCCCGTCTTTTTATACAGGTTTATCAATTCAAATTGCGGTTCTTCGAGCTCAGGTCTGAGTTCTAATGTTTTTTTGAATTCCATTTCAGCATTTAACAGATCCCCATGCTCTGCATAGATCTTTCCAATAAAAAAGTGACCTGCGTACGAACCGGGAAAATTTTCAATCAAGCGCTCATATACCTGCAAAGCTTCAGTTAGTTTGCCCTCTTCAATATAAAGACCGCCAAGCAATAAATAGATGTTTTTCTGTTTTGGATCAGCGGCAATAACCTTTTTATATGCTTTTTCCGCATCATCAATATGTTTTAAATCCTGCTTTATCCTTCCATACATTATAAGGGTTGCAATATTTTCAGGATCTTTTTCCAGCGCCTCTTCTATGACGCTTAATGCTTTTTCCTTTTCTTTAAGTATAAAATAAAGACTGACAATCTCTCTTTGCAAATATAAAGAATCAGGATCCCTTTCTATTGCTTTCCTGAGATATAAAACAGCGTTATCCGGATTACCCGTTATTCTTTGAAGCTGCGACTCTACATAGTAATAATAGGATCCATCAGATTTATATATGTCTTTATATGTATCAGGCGGCTTTTCTGCATCCGGCTCTACTGTTTTAATATGCAAAGCACAGCCTGAAAATAACAAGACAAACATAATACAAATCCTCATGCACGCGCAGCGCAGGCGCTTGCGCCGCGTGAAGGCGCAAAAGAGAAAATAGGAAAGAGGATAGAGGATAGAGGATAGAGGATAATTAACAGACCTGTTTCCTGTTTCCCATTTTCTCTTTCCTGTTTCCTGTTTCCTCATTTTCTCTTTCCTCTTTCCTGTTTCCTCTATCCTCAATCCCTAAATCCCTTCATCAATATAAGATTTAAAGTCAGGTATTTCCTGTTTAAAATATTCCCTTATTTTCTTTGTTACATTCTTTTCAACCTGGCGGACGCGCTCCCTTGATATGCCGTAACGGTCACCGATTTTCTGCAGGGTAACAGGTGAATCTGAAAAAATGCGCAAATCGAATATTTCAAGCTCCCTTTTTGTCAATTTTTTTCTGAACTTGTCAATTTTATTATGCAGAAGGGATTCTATCTCCTTTTTTGCAACCTGTTCTTCCACAGAATCGGACGGCGTCTTCAGAATCTCTATCCTTTCCGTATCTGTATCATCCTTTAAGGGGGCATCCAGAGACATATCCCACCCATCAAGCCGCTGGTCCATATCCACGATTTCCCGCTCCGACACACCCAATCTTTCTGAAAGCAGCTTTGGTTTTGGATCAAAACCCTCTTCAATCAGTTTTTGCCTTTCCTTTTTTAACTTAAAAAAAAGCTTTCGCTGGCCCTGCGTGGTGCCGATTTTCACAAGACGCCAGTTGTCCATGATAAATTTAAGAATATATGCTTTTATCCAGAAAGAGGCATAATATGAAAACTTAACATTCTTATAAGGATCAAATTTTCTTACAGCCTGCATAAGCCCTATATTTCCTTCCTGGATCAGGTCTAAAAGATTCTGCATCCATACCCTCTGAAACTCCAGCGCTATCTTTACGACAAGCCTGAGGTTCGAGGTTGCCATAATATAAGCGGCTTCCTCGTCATCATGTTCTTGAATCCTTATTCCAAGTTTTTTTTCTTGCTTTCTGGTTAACAGCTTGTAATTGCTTATCTCAGCTAAATATCGCTGAAGAGGATCAAACTTGACAAGAGAGTTGTCAGAAATTTCCTTTTTTTTATTTTTCTTGTTCCTGTTATCCATAATGTCCATTAGTTAGTGTCTGAACGAAAAGTATTTTTTTCAATACTGGCAATAGGTTCAGCTTATTTACCTATGTGAAGATTTGTGAAAAAGCTATTAGCAGTTAGCTCTTAGTCCGCCAGAGCCCTTTGGCGGATTATCTCTTTGATTTTTTAAGCTAAAGGCTAACTGCTAAAAAATCTTCGATTTGAGAATAGCATTCAACCGACTGTAATTTCAGGTGTTTTGAGTTTTCGTCCAAGCACTTGGAGGCTGTCCGAG
>JAYENE010000389.1:0-7321 GCA_034721935.1 Thermodesulfobacteriota bacterium | reverse complement strand
TTAATTGAAAAACAATCTAAATATAATAGCATAATATGTCCATAAAAATACAGCCTATATTTTTATAGACACAAAATTAAATATTTGATAGTATTTTATTTTTTTAATCCTGAATATCCTGTTAATCCTGTCAAAAAGTCTATTTTGCGCGCCTGTAGCTCAGATGGATAGAGCAACGGACTTCTAATCCGTAGGTCGCAGGTTCGAATCCTGCCAGGCGTACCATATAAAAAAAGCGCCTGAAGTGAAAAACAAAAAGCCATAATCACGGCAATAACACGTGATTATGGCCTATAAGTTCACAGTTCAGGGTTCACAGGTTGTTGTTTTTTCAGACCTCTGGCATCTGACCTCTGATTTTTGTTTTTTCTGCTATTCCCTGTTTTTCATTCGACGTTCGATGTTCGATGTTCGATGTTCATTTTTTCTATTAATCCTCTAATCCTGTTTAAAACTGCGGTTCATACTCCGGCACAATCTCCTGCAATTTTGCCTTTATCTTTTTTTCATCCTGATCTTTGGCAAGCTGGATCAGTTCATTTATTTTGCTTTTTAAAAGTATTTGATCGATTTTGGTTCCTTTCAGGACCATAATTTTTTCATGCTTTGTCGGGACAATACCCTCTCCTTTGGTAATCAGCTCCTCGTAAAGTTTTTCTCCGGGCCTGAGACCGATATAATCAATCTTGATATCCTTGTCAGGCTCAAAGCCGGAAAAACGGATCAGATCCCTTGCCATGTCGTCAATCTTAATCGGCGCGCCCATGTCTAACAGCAATATTTCTCCCCCCTTGCCCATGGCGCCGGCCTGCAAAATAAGCTGGCTTGCTTCCGGAATAGTCATAAAGTAGCGGGTAACATCAGGATGAGTGACTGTAACAGGGCCTCCCTTTGCTATCTGCTTTTTGAAAAGAGGCAACACGCTGCCGACACTTCCTACAACATTGCCAAAGCGAACAACAATAAATCGCGTGTCTGATGCGTTTAACCCATTATGATTCTGGGCCAGCATTTCAGCCACCCGCTTGGAAGCTCCCATAACATTTGTCGGCCTTACCGCCTTGTCGGTTGACACAAAAACAAACCGCTCAACATTAAATTTTTTTGCGGCATCCATCAGATTTAAGCTGCCCACGATATTGTTTTCCACAGCCTTCCATGGTTGCAGCTCAAGCATCGGCACATGTTTGTATGCAGCGGCATGAAAAATTATCTGAGGTTTATAATCTTTGATTGCTTTTTCAAGCTCATGTTTATCCTGAATATTTGCCAGCAAAGGCACAACTCTTATATTGCTGAAATTCTGTTTAAGCTCCAGTTCGATTTCATACAACGGGCTTTCGGCTATCTCATAAAGCATAACCAGTTCCGGTCGAAACCGGCAGATCTGCCTGCAGAGTTCAGAACCGATGGAACCGCCTGCTCCGGTTACCATTACACGCTGCCCCTTGATGTGGGCGCCTATCTGTTCTTCGTCCAGTTTGACTGCTTCCCGCCCCAGCAGGTCTTTGTAAGTCACCTCTCGAATCGCATTTATAGTCACTCTGCCGTCAATCAGCTCTCCCATGCCGGGCACGGTCTTAAATGTAATGCAGCTTTCCTTGCAATAAGCCACAATGGTTCGCATTTGCTTTGATGTGGCTGACGAAATTGCTATAAGCATCTCATCAACCCTTGCCTGCCTTGCAACTGTCTTGATTTCTTTTATGCTGCCAAGCACTGGAATACCGTGGATCTTCTGTCCAAGCTTTACTGGATTATCATCAAGGAATCCAACCACATTATACTTAAGCCGCGCATTATCCCTTAATTCTCTGAATATTTTTTCTGCGCAGTCGCCGGCGCCGATAATAAGCAACCTTTTTCTGCCGGATACTTTTTTTATAAAGGGACTCGAAAAAATCTGTTTTACAATTTTCCAGAAGTTATCTTTGCCGAAACGTTCAAAATACAAGCGAACGCTCAGTCTGAATGCGGAAATAAAAAGAATCGTTAAACACCAGTCAATAACAAAAACCGAACGGGAAAAGCCTTCAAACCTGGTTCTGAAAAGAATAAAACTAACTATAAGGAGACTGGCTATGGTTGACGTCTTGATGATATTTATCAGATCTGTAATGCTTGTATAGCGCCACATGCCGCGATAGAGATCAAAGAAATAAAAACAGGCAAACTTGGTTATTAATATAAAAGGCAATATCTTCTTGAAAGTCTGCAAGTCCTTGCCATCAATAACAAAATCAAATCGCACAAGGTAGGCGGCATACAAAGAGCCTGCTAAAAGAAGAATATCTATCGCCAGAATAACAAGGAAGTTTTTATAAAGCGGTCTAAGTTTCATAGTTTTACGGTTCAAAGTTCAAGGTTCAAAGTTCAAGGTTCACAGTTCAAGGTTCAAAATCTCTAATCCTCTAAATCTCTGCCACAGACCCACGCAGAAATACAGTGACAAAACAACATTATGTTCTTTTCGCGAAGTTTACCCAGTTAAATCCGTTTTTGCATTTATTTAACCGGGGCGATGACTATTTTTGTCCGAGCATGTCGCTCGGACAAATGTCTGTGTCAGTCTGTGTGTGTCTGTGGCTAATTCCTTCTCTTCAACTCAAAATTATCCCCTATCCTATTTCCCATAACACTTCAACTAAATTTGTCCCAAAAGCCATGACCAACCCAAACCCAGATATTCATAAAATACCCTCTCCATCTTGCGAAGACTGTCGGCATTGGGGAAGAAAACACCCGGACTAATCCTGTGCCTTTTTTTAACAAAATAATCTGCTGGAGCCGGTATCGGCTTCATGCCCGATTTTTGGAAAAGAGCTATCGAACGTGGCATATGCGAAGCGGATGTTACTAATATGAACCTTTCATCTCCAACTATTTTGTGAATTAATCGTGCCTGATCCTTAGTGTCTTTTGAAAGCTCCTCAAGAACAAGCTTATTATTCCCTATCCCCATAACCTCAGCTACACCTGCCATTACCTTTGATTCTGGCGCTGGATCAAACACAGCGCCGCCCGACAAAACAAGTTTGCTTTTTGGCAAAAGTCTGTGAATCCGGATTCCTTCAATAAGACGGCTGAGGGAAGATTCAGAAATCTGCGATGTAACAGGAAGTTTTGGGTCTGAATTATGGCCGCCACCAAGAACAACCACCCATTTAACATCGGAAAACTGATGCAAATCCACGAGAGGAGGGTATTTATATTCCAGAGTCTTCAAGCAAATATCAGATATACTACTGTAGCTTAACAGGCCAAGTAAAAGAGCGCCGGCAAAAACAAGTGCCTTCCCGGCCTTTTGCCTGTGTGTAAACCAGAGCAGGAGAATCCCGAATATCAGAATTTCAATGATGATGGATAATGGAAAAAACAACGGCGCTACTATTTTTTTAAGTAAAAACATCAGATTCCTCTGCCCAGTAAAATTCAGCCACTTTTTTTAAATTCATAGGCAAAATAACCTCGTACACGCTTTCCAAAAGCCCTGGACCAAGCTTTATATGAACATGATACGCCGCATCAACAATTATCTTTGCTATCTCATTTTCATTCATAATATGTTTTTTGTCTTTGCAGCTTTGCGTCTGGGATGACCTGAATAACCACACTACTCAATGGCTTACCTTCACCTCGGGGCGGCATAAGACGGGCTACTTCCTTGCACGGCGCAGGATGATCACTTCGCCTCCCTCCGCCCTCTCTGATCTCCGACCTCTGACTTCAGACATCCGACCTCTGTATCTTATCACTATTTTTAAAAGGGTTTTCGATTAGAATACCTTCAATTATCTGACCATGGTTCAAATCTTCAGTGAGAATTTTATCGGCTTTTGCATTATAAGCAGCAGCAATTATTAAAGAATCCCAAAATGATAAATAATGCCTTTCTTCAATCTCGGAAGCAAATAATATTGTTTTGATTCCATTCAACTCAACATGCCAGACCAGATAACTCTCTATAATTCCTCTTGCCTTTGATTTTGACAAAGGATTTAAAATCTTGCGAGTAACATTCACGTAAAATTCCTGTAATACTTGAGTACTGATAATTCCCATTCTATTTTCCCACAGATTTAGCATAAGGTCAGCGGAGATTTTATTTTTATCGCCTGCATCCAGGTCATGTGCATATATCAAAATGTTTGTATCTATAAAGACCTTACCTTTCATGAAGCTCCTCTCTTGAAACCGCAATTTTTCCACCCAAGTGAAACCCCTGATTGATATTGATTAAAGCTTTTCGTTTAAACAATTCATATTCTTCCGAATCATCTATAATTTTTTGTAATTCCAGGCTAAGCATTCCGCTGATAGATGTTTGCTTTTGAGCAGCTAATATTTTTGCTTTTCTGATTAGATCCTTGTTAAGGCTCAATGTAATATTTTGTTTCATGGGTCAGTCTCCCTGTTTAGATTTCATTAATCCACGCATGTTACGTATTACACGCTAATTGCGTGAAGTCAAGAAGATTTATTAGCTTATTGGATGAAATCGACACAGGCGTTTGGATTGTCAAGCTGGGTCGCTTCATTCCCAATAATGAAAGGTGGCTTCACAGGCCGGATATCCAAGCCGAACTCAACGAAGCAATTGCCTGGGCAAAAAAAATCCGCCCGAGGATACAAACTTTGAGGAATTAGAAGCCCGGATCAAATGATGAGCCGGAAAACACATCAACACATACGTTTTGATTTGAACAATCCTGTCTTTCAACGCCTGCTTTTCAATCTGTCCAAAAGCGATCAGCACAACACCCTCAATACTTTGCGGAAATTGGCAAACATGACATGGCAACAGGTATATTCAGATCACGGTCTAAAATGGGAAGTTATTCTATCACAAAAAAGGCCGGGCGGTAACAGGCTTTACAGTTTTCGAATCGGCAAGGGATTTCAGGGAATAGCATATCGTGACGGCTCATGGCTGCGCCTGTTGTCGTTACATCCTGATCATGATTCTGCCTATCAATAGACCATTCTGACATTTCTATTAACCGCATCATCTTAGAAACCAAACGAAATCCATTTGAAGGAATAGGCGCCCCTGAATCACTACGCTACAACTGGAAAGGATTGAAAAGAAGCAACTAAGCCTGTTCAAGTAAACAAGTAACAGGGCGCCTTTCAGGACAACTAAAACAAGCCACATCCTCTGGGGGTGGTAATTTGACTGCTTAATTCTCTCATCAGCTCGATAACTCAATAGTTCAGACCTCGGAATTAAAAATATAGAATTCGTTATTAATTACCAATAATACAATATGTTATAGTTATTTCTGAGATAAATTGGACATTCGCCACCTTGAAGTTTTGTCATAAACCACAATATATGGTGTTTATTGTAAATAAAAATTGTATATATTGATTTGTAGCTACTAAACAATTACCGTATTGTCCAGGAATACTCCTAAATTTGGGTGTCGTATTCTGAGGTCTGATAGTTAATATTTAAGATGTGACCCGTTGTTTTTCCATATTGACATACATAATTATGGTCGTTATAATAATTATATGTGAAAAAGGAGGTATACTATGCAATCAATTCAAGAATATGTTCCTGTTACAAAAGCAAAAACCAACCTTTTGGATATGGTCAGAAAAATTAAAGATTCTGACGATGCTATAGCTATCACAAAGAATGGAATACCCGAAGTGGTGCTTATTAGTATGGATAGATTCGACGGGCTATTGGAAACATTAGAAATTCTTTCCGATGAAAAGGCAATGAAGTCCATACGGAAATCGATTAAAGAAGCGGACAAGGGAATGTGGCTTGATTATGATGAGGTTTTCACGGAATGATCCAGTGGAAAATCAAATTGACCCCTGAAGCCGGCAAGATCTTGACTAAACTTCATCCTGACAGCAAAAGACTCATCAAGGACGCTATTAAGCAGATCTATAACTCCCCTTATTCCGGTACTGACCTGCAAGAGGAATTATCCGAGTTCAAGTCGTTTAAGCCCAAAAGATACAGAATCATTTACAAATTAGCTGAAGAGAAACAACGCATTGAAATCTACTATATCGGGCACAGAAGGGATGTTTACAAACGATTCAAGCGACTCCTGAACAATTTCAGCTCATAGCCAAATTGTTTGAACTCCGTCCTCCGTCTTTTTCCGACCTCTGCCCTTTGATCTCCGTCATCTGTCCTTCAGCCTTCAGCCTTTTGCTCTTGCCCTTCTGACCTCCG
Source organism: Thermodesulfobacteriota bacterium (assembly GCA_034721935.1). Taxonomy (GTDB): domain Bacteria; phylum Desulfobacterota; class Desulfobacteria; order Desulfobacterales; family ETH-SRB1; genus Desulfaltia. Next base: position 1,119 of record JAYENE010000389.1, on the reverse strand, counting down.
ATTTCCGACCTCTGCCTGCCAGGGCGAAGCGAAGCCTGGACCCTCCGACTTCCCTGCCACGGCGTAGCCAAAGGCGAAGACTGGCGCCCTTCCGTCCTCAATGGACGCAAGCGCCATACTAAAGAAACCAATAAACCAATGGATGTCCCCCAGGTGCAATGATTTTAATTCACAGTTCAAGCTTTTGACACCGATCAGTTGCTTTCAAACGCCTCTTTAACAAACCGCATTTCATTTCCTCGCCTCCCATGTGCGGAGGTAACGCCCATCTGCTCGGTGAATCAATAAAAATCAACAATGATACAGCTCAACAACATAATTGCTCGCAAACACTCACAAAAAAAGATTGACCTTTCTATTAGTGCATATTAAAATGTACACTCTCATAGAGGGAGGTGATCAATAAATGGAAATCAATGCCGCAAAATTCCGGACAAATTGTTTTAAGATCCTTGACCAGGTTAAGGTAACGCATAAAGAGGTGGTTATTACCAAACGAGGCAAGCCGATTGCAAAGCTGGTGTACTTTGCGCGGCAGAACGAAAAAAATCCTCTCCTCGGAAGCATGGAAGGTCTTGTTGAAACTATTGGCGATTTAACTGAACCGGTCATTGATTCTGACGTATGGGAACTTGATTAAGTTATGATTCTACTGGATACGCACACTTGGATATGGGCGCATAGCGCAACGAAGCTGCTGTCCGATAATGTCAAAAGATTGATTAAAAAGACGCAAACCGATCAACGCGCAATTGCCTCAATTTCCATATGGGAATTTGCAATGATGGTGACCAAAGGGCGCATAAATGTAAAAATTGATCCGAAGCGCTGGCTAAACGCTGCTATTGGGGATAGCGGTTTACGAGTAATTGAGTTAACGCCTGAAATAGCGATGGAGTCATCCAATCTTCATGGCAGTTTCCATAAAGACCCGGCAGATCGAATCATTGTAGCCACTGCAAGAACTTATAATTTAACGCTTTTGACAAAGGATCAGAAATTTACAAACTCAAAAAGTAACCTGCCAACAACCTGATGTGGCGGGCAGTTAAATTTAAAACGGCTGACTGTTTGAGCATGTTAGTGAGCGTTAAGAAATAACGACGATCAAATAAAATT
>JAYENE010000388.1:0-2330 GCA_034721935.1 Thermodesulfobacteriota bacterium | reverse complement strand
CGAAAATACACCATTGCCGGCAAGTCTTTTGATTTCAGGCAGATCATAGAATGGCAATGCAGACATCTGGCGCGCGTTTTACTGGAAAAAGAAAAAACCTACAAACATTTTAAATGGGGAGGTTAGACAATAATGTTTGTAGTTGTAGCATATGATGTGCCTTCTGACCGGCGGAGGACCAAGTTGCACAAGAAACTGAAAGATTATGGCGAGCCGGTTCAGTACAGCGTTTTTGAATGTAATCTCAGCCAAAAGCAGAAGTTCTCTATGACAAAAGCTATAAGAGCCCTTATCAGCTATAAAGAAGATAGAGTACGTATCTATGGTCTGTGTGGTGCATGCGTGAAAAGCATCAGTATTATGGGAAAAGGCGAGATCACCGAAGATTGCGTCACTATATTTGTTTGAATAATTCGGCATCCTTCATATCACCACAAAAGTAGTTTACACTTTTTCTGAAATTAATCCGCTTTTTGGTGGGCTGTGCCCACCAAATCATAGTTGTTCTCCGGCAAAAAGTGTAAACCGCGTAATGAATGATGCTAATAATTCAATAATATTAAATAGCTGGAACAGATCTTCCAATTGGAAGTCGTCTTTAATTCTTGTGACTTGCTATTAGAATATAGTGTTGGAACTTCATTTTTAAAAAATTAAGATTTAGGAGGATACAGAGGCGATGAAATATAAAAGAGAGCTGGTCGTCAGGACTTGGGATGGGGAAGTGCATTTTTTGCCTGAAGAAAGGAGACATCTGCGTTTTTCGTTTCCATGTCCAAAATGCGGAAAGAAGAATAGCTTTAATGTAATAAACTTAGGAGCATCAGGTTTTTTTGACAAAAACCCGATCTTGCCTTCTGGCATATAACTTGCGAAAACAGGGAATGTGAATACGCGATGACCGAGATCATTTACAAACAATTGCTAATGTATATGGAAAAACTCAAAGCCGAGCACCCTTTTACCGCTAAAAAGGTGAAAAGTCGCTTTAATTTCTTGTGACTTGCTACTATATAGCAGGTGTTGTGAAACCAAGCCGCCGAGGTTACCCTCCGCGGCTTTTTTTATCTATTAACCCAAGCAACAGGAGGCATTCTATGAAAACCAACGTTGCATTGAAGTACCAGCCCTTCAAAGAGGCTTTGGCCCATCCGGCAACTGTCACAAGTCTCTATGAACACAAAGAGAAGCAGATTGAGAAGATTCTAAATTCCAATGTTCGAATTGCAGGATGTGGAAATGTCAAGCTGAAACAGTTGTTCTCTTCTTCAAATAGAGGAGCAGTTGTGGTTATCCGGCGACGAAATGGGTCGTATGCTGTTAACCCTGGATTATACCGATGTTGAAGCAGAAGGTTGAATCATAAAAGCGGTGTTCTCAAAAAGGTTGTAAAAATGATGGAAAGAGATTGAATATTTGTATTATGTTCTATATTTTGTTTTACATGTAATGTGCAAAAAATGTGAATACTCTCATTAACCTATATCAATTATAAGGATAAAAGGCATGTTGACGGAACAGTTTCCAGAGCTAAAAAAGAGCTATTCGTGATAAACGATTAAGAATTTGGGGATTGAGGGATGATAAACTACGATTTAGACATGTTAAAACAAACCTTGCAGGATTCTCCTGAAGTAGCAGCGGCTTACCTTTTCGGCTCTGCTGTAATTAAGGCGCCTGTAGTCAATGACCTGGATATACTACTATTAATCTACCCGGATATAGACAAGAATATTGCTTACTTTGATTTAGTCTCCCGGATATCTGAAGCCCTGGCTTTGCCGGAGGAAAAGATAGACATCCTTTTCTTTGATCTTCAGGAAGCAGATCCGGATATCCTTTATGAGGCAGTTAACAATGGAGTCTTGCTGAAAAACGAGTTTCCTGAATTGCTGGGCGAAAGCATCGAAAAACTCTCCCTTTACCTCATGCAAAATGAGTTTGTCATAGCAAGGTCAAAACAGTTACGACACGAACAACTGGAGGTGTTTTGTGCTGATTGATATAGACCGCATTGAAAAATACCTGAATGATATTACCACTGAGGTATATGATGTTAAATCTATCCTCAATGAGCCGGATGAACATGTATTGCAAGACCGCCACCTAATCAAAAGCCTGAAATATTCGACAATTGTAATTGCTGAGGCTATCGGCAGCCTGTTTCAACATATTTTGGCCAAGAAACATAGTGCTGCCGTTCGGGGATATACGGAAGCCTTTGTGAAAGCTAAAGAATATAGAATAGTTTCATCAGAATTAATCGAACGTCTCCTGCCTTTTGCCAGGTTTCGAAATATGCTTGTACACCAATACTGGAGAGTCAAGGA
>JAYENE010000387.1:0-2338 GCA_034721935.1 Thermodesulfobacteriota bacterium | reverse complement strand
TCTTGTCAATCTCATAAATCCTGTCAAACGAAAGGTCTGCGGCGGTTCGACAAACAAAAAACGGAAAAAAGAGGTTTTAAACTAACATAAATATCAATTAGATAGAGAGTTATTTACTTATTTATGGACGTCCCGCAGAGTCCCATATTGAGGGGTTGGAGAATCCGGCGTGTCCCAGGCATGCAGGCGAGTTAAAGATAAAATAAGAAAAGACAAAGAGTTTGAAAGAAAAATCTCAAAGATTGAAAAAAAGATAAAAGTGTGAAGAATGAAGACCTGACCCCTATGTCTTTTTTAGAAGAGACAGGGCATAAAGCAACAGATGTTGCAAGAATTTTAGGGATTAAGAGAGTGAACGTTCATCATGCAGCTAAAAAAGGGGAAAAAGTCCTTGAAAATTTACCCTCACCGTTATAAAGGATGACAAACTAACAAAACTACCAACGTCCCCCCTCCTCTTCCCAGTTAGTCAATGATGTTCCCAATTTTCCCCCGCAGATCCCTTGTTTCCCTTCAATTGACTTTTAGTTTGTTTATGTATATGTTAAAAATATATACGATAAGGAGAGGTAATAAAATGGAAACAGCAAAATTATTTCAGAATGGCAGTTCTCAAGCAGTAAGATTGCCCAAGGCATTCAGAATTCTTGGTAATGAGGTAAAAATATTCAAAAAAGGCAACCAGGTTATACTGGAGCCCATAGAAATGACATGGGACTCGTTGTTCGAATCTCTCAGTGAATTTCCAGAAGACTTTATGATAGACGGACGTAATCAGCCTGACATGCAGAAGAGGGAGTCTTTTTGATGCGCTATCTGTTCGATACCAATATTTGCATATATCTTATTAAAAAACACCCATCGGAGGTTCTTGAGCGATTCAGGCAACATTCTCCACAGGATGTTGCAATCTCCACAATCACCCTGTTCGAACTTCAATATGGGATTGAAAAAAGCCAATACCGGCAACGTTCCGAGGATGCCCTTACCAAATTTCTTTTGCCATTGAACCTTATTAACCTGGATCGTTCCTCTGCTATAGAAGCCGCGACTATTCGCGCACAACTTGAAAAGAAAGGAATGCCGATTGGTCCTTATGATCTGCTCATAGCAGGTTTGGCCAGATCACGGGACATGATATTGGTGACCAACAATACCAAAGAATTTGAAAGAATTGTTGGTCTGCATCTGGAAAACTGGGTTGAATAACGTCCCTATTGCAGCCCATAAGATCAGAAGATAGCAACCCCCATTACTGTAAAGAACATTAAATTTTAATTTTGAGGCATAATATACCCACAAAATTTTGATTGACTTTCACCTGAATAACTCTGGAGGGTCTAAAAAAAACAAAAAAATTGTATAAACATCAATTAGATAGAGAGTTATTTACTTATTTATGGACGTCCCGCAGGTGTCCCCCCTCTGCCAGGTCGGCAGAGTAAAATGTCCGCGTCAGTTTGCGCCTGCCCCGTAGGTCCAGCAGATGGTACTGGGGTCCGTCTGTTTACCCCGTGGAATGTTTTACCCCGTGGAATGCGAAGCTTATTCCTCTGGGGCGAAGCTTATTCCTCTGGGGTGGCTAATTAAAATCCCGTAAATATCAATTAGATAGCGAGTCATTTACTTATTTATGGACGTCCCACAGACCTGCTCAAGAAATAGTATAAACATCAATTAGATAGAAAGTTATTTAAGTATTTAAGGACGTCCCGCTAAGTCCAGAAAAAAAGAGGTTTTAAACTAACATAAACATCAATTAGATAGCGAGTTATTTACTTATTTATGGACGTCCCGCAGTCCACTGCTAATGTAACAACATCCCCCATTATTTAAGTATTTAAGGACGCCCCCCCAGGGATACCCGAGCGTGATATAGGATGTTTCCAACAATGTAAAAAGTGACAAAGTGTCAACGTCCCCAATTCACTTGACCCCTTTTCATAAAGTGACAATGTGCCAACGCCCCCTATTATGCCCTACAAATTATTAATAATACCAATTTTGGTGAAATTAATAATTTGCTCTGCCAAGGCCATGACATGGATTACATAGCCAGGCATTATAACATGGATCTTACCTTAGCTTGGGCATTACGTTTGGAAGGGAAAACCGACCAGGAAAAGTTTAAAGAGTTGAGCTGGGGGCTGCGCAGAGAAAAAAGTTATTTAACTATTTAAGGACGTCCCCCTTCATGTCCCACGTCCCTCCCGAACAAAAGAAAATTAAATTTCAAGGCCCACCCAAAACAGGAGGGTAATATGGGGATCAATATATTTCTTTCAGTTTGTCCGGAAAAAATCGACAGCGACGATTGGCAAATCGTTTATGCTGAAAC
>JAYENE010000386.1:0-2339 GCA_034721935.1 Thermodesulfobacteriota bacterium | reverse complement strand
TTGTTTAACTGGGGCCAACACGGCAAATCCTCAAACCGCGCATATTTCATTTCATCTTCTCTGTACTCAATTTCAGCATTTTTACCCCGTTGAATTCCGAAGGACAGCAAAGCGCATTCAACCGGGGCCAGCATATTTTTTATTTATCCCAGCATGCCAGCATTTGTTTTATTCGTCTTCACTGCCTCCACTGGAAAAAACTCACACGACGGCACCTGTTTTAAAGCTGCGGCATGAAAGACATAAGCCACACCATGCATGGCAGAATAGATACTATCATAATCTCTTACATCCCCGATATAAAACTTCAGCTTCTCACCCTGATATGCATTCCGCATGTCATCCTGCTTTTTTTCGTCCCGGCTGAAAATACGGATTTCCTTTATGCCGGTATTTAAAAACCTCTTAATCACCGCATTCCCGAAGGAACCGGTGCCGCCGGTGATTAACAAAGTCTTGTCCTTAAACATCAATCTTCTCCAATATCTTCATAAAAAAATTATGTACGTACGCAACCTTTTGATAAAATCCCAAGTTTTTTTAATGCCCTCATCTACCGACGGAAACGATGGTATCTATAAAATTCGCCTATCCTTCAAAATGTTGAGACATCTCACAACAAACTCCTCTATTTCAAACCTTTCTTTTATAAATGTGTGAGTGGTTGGGTCTTCTGCTGGATGCTCATGGTAAAGTCCACCTTCACCATCTACACCATAAACTCTATCATTTCCTAAAATTAAAGCCATATTCAGTTTGTCCTTCTTGGTATTTCTATAAAGCTGTATGGATATATTTGGAAGGATCTCTATCCTCACCATAAGTGTTACATCGGTAGTATCTATGTTTAATATTTTCAAGCCATATCTGTCAGCAATGTTAAATATATCATGAAGTAAGCCAATCATAGCCCCTGTCCTTCCACATCCTTCAATTTATGCTCAACATATCTGACTCCTTCAAGGGCATGCTCCCATTCCATGGCATCGGATTCAACATCCCACGAAAACTTCCTTTCCTTGACCACATTGCTGGACTCAAACTTGTCAAAAGTCATCCCATATTTTTTTCTCATGAATTCGTCTGTCATATTGTATCTTATAAGTCGCCTTCTATACTCGTTGATCAGAGCTTCCATGATCTCGTCTATTGGAATCTGTTTTACAATCTTCTCGGCAGTTGCTTCCACATTTGCAGTCATATCTTTCACCTCCCATTTTCCTGCACCAAATAATCAAGCCTTACTGATTTACTTTCAAATAACTTGATAGCGGGACGTTATGCCAACCAGCCGCTTTGCAGTCATTACCTTTTCCATCAACGCCTTGGACATCCCCATGGCATTAACCGGATAAACTGCCTTGTCCGTGCTTAAAACTATAACCTTCCTGACTTCTGACCTCCTTGGCACGGCGTAGCTTTGCGTAGACGGCTGACTTCTGACCCCTGACTTCTGGTCTTCTTAATCGTCCTGCTTCTTCTCATCACGGCTGAAGATACGAATTTCCTTTATGCCGGTATCCAGAAACTTTCTGATTACCGCATTGCCGAAAGAACCGGTGCCACCGGTGATAAGAAGTGTTTTGTTTTTAAACATTTATTTTCTCCTGATTGAGTTAGAAAAAGTCGTGACTCGAAGGCTTAGCCATCCATTCCCACAAAAAAAATCGTCCATCCATTCTCCGCCCTCTAAATTCCTTTTTCTTTGTTGAAGAGGTCAACCAGTAGCCAGGGCGAAAGTCTGAGCAAGTCGGTCATATTGCTCTTTCAACGGTTGAGGCGGTCTTTGCAGTTCGTCTAAATACCACCACCAGTGAGAGCGTGGGCTTTGGTGTCGTTGCCGAGCGTATTTAAGCTCTTGCTTTCCGATAACCATCAAAAAAGTTTCCCGCTCCTCCCAAAACAATCTATCCAACTCGTGGAGACGCTCGTATAGAGAAGTGGAAATTTTATCCTCCGGCAGGCTTTGATCCAGGATCATCCGAATTGTGTCCCGCACAAAGAGCATATCTATTATTTCGACACCAGAACCCTCCATATCAACAATATAACCATAATATTTTCTGGCCAGCCGCTTCAGTTCTTGCACGCCTTGCACGCTCATACGTCCCACTCCTTTCGGTCAATCTTTACACTTTCAATCTGCCGCAAGAAGAACGCCTCTCCTTCTTCGGGCTTAAACACTGTAGCAATGAGGTCTGCTTCCATATCATAGATAGTCTCCATTCAGAAATGTAATTTACTGAAATATTGTGAAAATTTGACAATTTCCTTGCATAATTACTTCATTTTGTGTATAGTAATATATTATAACATACCGAAAAAGCTTTAAATCCACA
>JAYENE010000385.1:0-2342 GCA_034721935.1 Thermodesulfobacteriota bacterium | reverse complement strand
GACAGACTTTTTGGCATAGGCAAAAAAACCACCGCCGACCTTTGTAGAGAGCTGGTTGTCGAGATGTTTGACACCCTTTTTGGAGGATAGGTCTGCTCTTTACCCATAAGTTATCTCTCCATTAACAATTAACAGTTATCAATTGATTATTAACTATTATTATTGGCTTTTTGGGCATAAATATAAAAACATACAACAAATAATCAATAATCAATTGTTAATAACTAATTGTTAATTAAGGATAAAAATATGTCTCAACACTTATGGGTAAAGGGCAGGGCTAGGTAGCCGTTCACGGCTTGAAACTTGAAATTAGAAAGTAGAAATTCGAGAGAGATTAAATTAGAAATTGGGAATTGGGAAGAACAGTGCAAAAGCCCGTCCGCCTCGCCTGAGCGAGAGCGATAGCGTGCAGGCATGAAGGCCAAATTTCTAATTTCTAATTTCAACGTTCCGTGAATGCTTACGTTTTTTTGTTCATCCAAACATTTTGCTGTTTAGGCGTTATCTTTATGAAAAAATTTGTATTTATCAGCGCTTTTTTTGTATTCTTCTTTTATTGGCAATGCGATCTTCTTGAGGCGCAAAAGGTTCGACGTATAAATGCAGTTGCTGTTATGCCTTTTGGAAATATTACACAGGCGGACCTATCCATTGATATGACTCAACTTGTAACAGAGTCTCTAATTAAAAATGATTTTAAAGTGATCTCTCATGATCTTTTGGAAAGTTTCCTTATCAAAAAAAGGATCCGCAGGGCAGATTTCCTGAGACGGTCGGTCATAAGGGAGATGGGCGCTGCTTTGAACATTGATGCTTTAATCGTCGGATATATAGATTTGCTTGAAGCCGGCAAAGATCCACGGGTTGCGATAAATGCCCAGATGATCGATTGCTTTGATGCTTCAGTTGTTTGGGCCAACTCAGTTTCATGCACAGGCTCCGACTTTGCCACGTTTCTCGGGCTGGGGATGATAACCTCTTTAGACAAAATTGCAAAAATCGCTGTTGATGATTTATTGAAAGGTTTGCCTTCAACTATCAAGTCCCATACTTCAAGCTTACTGCCATTTGAAATAGTGCAGGCCAGTTTTTTCCCGGAGATTTTACGAGGCGGTGAGATGACAACTCTGCGCATAGAAGTAAGGGAAATCATCAAAAGTCTCCGCGATATCAAGGCCTTTGTTCTTGGCGCTCAAGTTGCGCTCAAGACAAAGGACGGTCTAAGATATACGGGAAACCTGAAGGCTCCGTCCATTGAAGGAGTATATCCTCTCAAGCTTTATGTGACAAGCCAGTGGAACAGGCTTGTCAGTTTAGAGGGTATGGCCAGCCTGACTGTAAGTAACACGCCGCCCGAGGTGAAGCTTCTTTGTCGAAAAACACAGATCTCTCCTAACAATGACGGTGTAAACGATCGTGTCGTATTCTTCCCCGAGCTATTAAAATCGTCTGATTTAGAAGGCTGGGAGTTTGAGATTACAGACAAGGATGGCATCATTGTCAGATCAGAAGACAGACTTGGACGCTTGCCTGATAGTTTGGTCTGGAATGGGGAAAACAATAAATATAAACGAGTTAAAGACGGAATTTATTTCTGCCGATTAATTGCCATTGATAAGGCGGGCAACAGAGCTGTTACACCAAAACAAATGGTTGTGGTTGACACTACTCCGCCTGGGGTGGAAGTCTTTCTCAACCATAAGGACGAAGAAAAAATCGAATTAGACATCCGGGTCACAGATGCAGACATAAACAAAATAACGGACTGGAAGTTGATAATTTATAATGGAAAGGGATATGAGATCGGGCGAGCCGATGGAATGTCTGATATGCCTGAAACATTAACATTTCCTGTTAAAAAAAAACCGAAATTCAAGACCAGTCTAAAAATGATTTGACGGTCTATTCGCTTGAAGTTACTGATATTGCAGCCAATAGATTGCAAATTACGAGACAGCCTCTAAAGTCACCTGTGATTGAAACGCCTGATTTAGAAAAGCCTGTGAAAAAAAAGATATGGATTGAGGATTTTTAACATGATAAATTTCATAAGATATTCAATCATACTCAGCATCTCAATTGCTGTTGTATCTTTTAGTCGTTATGTCTTTATGTCTTTTCCGCAGAGAAGATGATGAAAAGCAACTGCTTGTCATGTCATAATAACATTTACCAGAAAGGCATTGAAAACTTTTATCCACATTCACCATCTTATAACCTAAGTTGAGCGATTTATTGCGAAGATATGTGCCGAGATCTTGATGCATAAGGGTTTGCGAAAACCACAGGCATACCCGTGGATATGTCGAGGATTTTCGCGAATCCTTGATGCGCAAGAG
>JAYENE010000384.1:0-10242 GCA_034721935.1 Thermodesulfobacteriota bacterium | reverse complement strand
CAACTGTTTCACGCTATGTGTTGGTTAAGTTTATTATTACATATAGTTATCTATGTATGACATTATCCATCCGATTTGGCCATGCCATGCATTTTATCACAGGTGACGCTAACCGACTACCCCCTTTTACCGTATTGTCCAGGAATACTCCTAAATTTGGGTGTCGTATTCTGAGGTCTGTCATAAGAAAAATGGGAATCCTTTCCTTAGGAAAAATATATGACAAAAAGAGTGTCACAGAAGGTTTTGGTTACAGGAGGCGGAGGTTTTTTAGGCAGCGCAATAGTAAGACGCCTTATAGAAAAGGGGAACCATGTCCGCAGCTTTTCGCGTGGCTTTTACAATGAACTCGAATCCCTGGGAGTTGAGCAGATCCGCGGCGGTATAGAAGACAAAGATGCTGTTGAAAGGGCATGTAAAGGGGTTGATCTTGTTTTTCATGTTGCGGCAAAAGCAGGGGTTTGGGGTGATTATTCATACTACTTTAAAACCAATGTTACAGGCACTCAAAACATTATTGCTTCAAGCATTAAGAATAGGGTATCAAGGCTTGTTTATACAAGTTCGCCAAGTGTTATCTTTAACGGAACCGACATGGAGGGGGTAGATGAATCGGTTCCTTATTCGGATAAGTTTTATGCTCATTATCCAAAAACAAAAGCAATTGCCGAACGGTATGTTATAAAGGCCGCAAGAAATGGTTTGATGACGATTGTATTAAGGCCGCATTTAATATGGGGCCCGCGTGACAGCCATCTTGTCCCGAGAATTATTGCCAGAGCAAAAAGGCTGGTCAGGGTTGGAGACGGCAAAAACCTTGTGGATACAATCTATATAGATAATGCTGCCGATGCCCATATTCTGGCAGCAGACAGACTGGAAGAAAATCACAAACTGTCAGGCAATGTCTATTTTATAAGCCAGGGAGAACCTGTTCCATTGTGGGATATGGTAAATGACATCTTAAAGGCAGCGGGTTTTGCTCCTGTAAAGCGGTCAATATCCAAAAATACTGCGTGGATGATCGGGGCGGCAATGGAAGTTTTCTATAAACTGTTTAAATTAACCGGCGAACCGAAAATGACCCGTTTTGTAGCAGAAGAGCTTGCCACAGCGCACTGGTTCGATATAAGCGCTGCAAGAAGGGATCTGGGTTATGCTCCGCTGGTATCTACAGAAGAAGGTCTCAGACGTCTTGAAAATTGGCTGCAAAATACAAAATCTTACTCTGGCAAAGTATCATAAAAATAATTCATAACATCCGATCTTGTTATTATTCCGATAACTTTGCTGCCGTCTATCACCGGAAGACGGCCGATGTCATGTTTTACCATTAGTCGCGCAACTTGCATGGGACTCTCCCCGGGTTTTACCGAGCTAATATTTGTGCTCATAAAGGCTTTTACAGGCGCTTTTAACTGGGAATCCTTCTTGACCTTCCTAAAATCTCTTCTTGATATAATGCCAACAAGCTTGCCGTCATCAATAACAAGTATACCTGAATAACCTTTTTTTCTCAGAATTAACGCAGCCTCTTTCATGCCGGTATTTGAAGTGATACTGAAAACCGGAAAAGACATAAGATCGCTTATTTGCACAGAGGCCTGCTGATTACCGCCCACAACTTCAACAATCAGCTTTTTGACCGCATCCGGATTTGCGGATTTCACCATTGCAGAGCCTGCGCCGGAATGACCTCCTCCGCCCATGCTTTGCATAATAGATCCAATATTTATACCTTCAGTATTACTGCGGCCGATAACAATACTCTTGCCCCGTTCCCTGTCGGTAAATATCCCAAACGCAGCATCAACATTCAATATTTCTCTGCACATGCGCACTACTATGGCAAGGCCCTCAACATGCCCTTTGATATCCAGCTTATTTACGCAAATCTTGTAACCGTTTACTTTTATCCTTCTTGATGATTTTATCATCTCAAACAAGATATCTTTCTGTTTCTTTCCATACGCAGGACGCAAAAATCTATTGAGGACATTCAGGTCTGCTTTATTATCCAGCAGATATGACGCAGCGGCGGCGTCTTCAGGTTTTGTTGAAGGGAACGTCAGATTTCCTGTGTCTTCATACAGGCCTGTCAAAAAAAGGGTAGCCTGTATCGGCGTTAAGATTTTTTTCTCCTTTCTTAACTGCCGTATCATAAGGGTAATATTTGCCCCCATCTCGTCATAATATTTTTGCGCTGTATTTATATCCCCGTCATTTGAGTGATGGTCCCATACTATGATTTCAAGATCGTTCCTTTTTCGCTGTTCATCTATATGTGCAAGACGCGCCCAGCTATTAATATCAACAATAATAAGGCTTTTTACTTTGCCAAAATCAATTTCTTTTGGTGAGTACATATTAAGAACATCTTTATGAATTGATAAAAAGGCCCTTACATTGGGGTTTATATTTTTGGGAAGCACCGGAATAGCGCCAGGATATAGAATTGCCGCTGCCACCATAGAGGCCAGCGCATCAAAATCCGCATTATTATGTGTGGTTACAATTTGCATAAAACTCTCCTGCCGCTTTTCTCAAAAAACATTGCTCAATTTAACAAACTCTGAAACCGTAAGAGTTTCAGCTCGGCGGGAAGGATAGATGCCTGCTTTGTCCAGCATTTTTTGCGCTGTTTTTGTATCAATATTTATTTCGCTCCCTGCAAGAGCATTCCTGAGTGTTTTTCTCCTCTGCCCGAATGCCGCCTTAATGATTTTGAATAAAAATGTTTCATCTTTTGCCGGGCACTTTATGGCGGTTTTAAAATTTATTTCAAGAACTTCGGAATCAACCTTTGGCTTTGGGAAAAATTGATGCGCCCTGATATCCGCAATTTTTTTTATATCCGCGCAGTACTGTAACATAACAGTAAGCCGTCCATAATCCCTGCAGCACGGTTTAGCAGTAATCCGGCGGGACAATTCCTTTTGCAACATAAAAATTGCCCGGCTTACAACGCTTCTGGACTTTATCAACTGAACAAGGATTTGTGATAAAATGTTATAAGGAAGGTTTCCAATGACTATTAGCCTGCGGCCCGCCTTTTCCGCTATACTCTCAATATTCACTTTTAGTATATTCTTTTTTATTAAAACCACATTAGAAATGCTATTTGCAATAAGTTCTGTCTTTAAAAGCTCAAGTACCTGACTGTCGGTGTCAACAGCATAAACCTTTTTTGCTGTTCGTGCCAAAGGAATCGTAAGCGCGCCAAAGCCGGCGCCTATTTCCAGAACAATATCCTGGGGAACAATCCCTGAACGCTTTGTTATCATTTCCGCGGTGGACGGGTCGGATAAAAAATGCTGGCCAAGCTGTTTTTTAGGATGCAAATTATAGGCTGCAAGGAGTATTTTTGGCGATGTCATGATATTACTTTATTTATAATAAGTTAGGTGTTTCAAAGAGATTTTTTCGTTCACCAAAATTAATAAAAAAATTATAACTCATTTGTTGACCGTTTACAGTTCACAGTTCACAGTTTTTTTAATGATTGAAGCATATTGTATATCGATTTCAACTTTTGAATTAATTCTTTTAAATCTTCAAAAGAGGACACCATAATTTTTCTTTACCTTCTGTTTTTTCAACCGTGAACCGATAACTGTAAACCGTGAACAATTACGATATTTGTTAGGATTGCGACATTCGTGAGCGTATTTTTTTAAAAATAGTATGTGTGATTAAATAGCCGGCAATCCCTGGAAAAAGCCCTATTATAGTACCGCCGGTTATCATGGCGAATGCTACGCTCCATCCCATATTTATAAGTTTTGAAATCGACAATGGATCCATGGGGATGGAATAGCCAAGGATAAATGTTCCTAATTTGTAACTTCCAATGTAAAAAAATGGTATTACAGGAGCGGCAAGCCATGATCCAATTATAGCGGCCGCTTTGCTGCCGCGAAAAATAAAGGCAAGGGCTATTGCCAGAAATGTTTGAAATGGAAATGTTGGGGTTGCGCAAACAAAGATCCCAAGCCCCACTCCCATGGCAATATTATGGGGGTCACCCTGAAGCTGCTTGAAGCGGGTGATAACCTGCCGGATATTTTCTTTTGGGCTCATACTCCATTGCCATATTTTACTTGAGTTGTTTTCTTTCATAAGATTAAAAAAACAATCTAACATGATATCTTATTGTTTTCAACGAATCGTTTTTTGATTTGACTTTCCTTGCATTATTAAGTAGTTGTTGAGGGAGTCATTTATCATGCGGGATAAACCCGCCCCTACGGGTTACGCGCATCAAATTTCGTAGGGGCGGGTTTATCCCTTCCGATCGTAGGGGCGGGTTTATCCCGCATGATCGTAGGGGCGGGTTTATCCCGCCCGAATAGAGTTTATGTTTTCGGCTTTAACAAATTGGCAATGCTCCCGTTGTTGAGCTGATTTTTTACAAAACCGTCAACTACTGAGAGGAGGGCTTTATGAAGAAAACAAGGAGTAAAGTAACTTTTGATGCGATGGTGAAATTTTTCATGCAGCAGTATAATATTCCTACAAAAAAGGATGTAAACAATCTTATAGCCAAAATCGAGAGTCTGGAAAAGTTAATTAAATCTACAGCCAGTTCCACCAAGAGCGGACGTGTTTCCCGCAAAGTTTCCAGCAAAAGCACGGCATTGCCAGATCAATCTTCTGTAACAGCTTCGGATATTGTTTTGAGTATTATAAAGGCTCACAGGAATGGGGTCGGTTTTGACCAGATTCAGGCCAAAACAGGTTTTGGCGAGAAAAAACTGCGCAATGTTATTTTTCGACTAAATCATACGAATAAGATTCAGCGCAAGAGTCGCGGCATCTATATTGTTTCGTAAATTCAGAACCCACGGCCACATTAGATAAAAAATGGCAAAAGTACAGGCGTATTGCAGTACGCCCTTACCACTCGACTACTCAACCAAACAACAATGGTGACTTTATGAATGTAACTTTGGACCAAAACAATCCCGGGCTAAAACAGGGCGACAATATATCCGGTTATTTTATTAAGAAGGTCGCCAAGCTTGAGGAAATAAATTCATATTTTTATGAGCTTGAGCATACCCTTACAGGAACCAGGCATATCCATATCAGCAGAAATGATGAAGAGAATACATTCGGCGTAGCCTTTAAAACCGTTCCGGTTGATTCGACCGGTGTCGCGCATATTCTGGAGCATACTGTTCTGGCTGGTTCAAACAGATTCCCTGTGCGCGATCCGTTCTTTTCCATGTTAAAGAGAAGTTTAAGCACCTTCATGAATGCCTTTACCTCCGCGGACTGGACCATGTATCCTTTTTCAACCCAGAACCGGAAAGACTTTTACAACCTTATGGATATTTATCTCGATGCGGCATTTTTCCCCAAAATAGATGAACTCAGCTTCAAACAGGAAGGCCATCGCCTGGAAATCGAAGATGATTTAAAAGATGCCGGTTCCATGAGGCTTGTTTATAAAGGTGTTGTATATAATGAAATGAAGGGCGCCATGTCATCGCCGGATCAGGTATTGGCACGATTTCTTTTAAAAGCCCTCTATCCTGACACAACATACAGCCATAACTCAGGCGGAGATCCTGTTGTAATCCCAAGTTTGACATACGATCAGCTAAAGGCCTTTCACAAGCGACATTATCACCCAAGCAACTCTTTTTTTTATACATACGGAAATATGCCGTTAAAGGAACATCTTAATTTCATACAGGAAAAAATCTTAAAGAAATTTAAGCGGATCGATCCAAAAACAGATGTTCTTTCTCAACCCCGCTGGAACAAGCCCAGAAAGATAATAAATAAATATCCGCTTGGAGAAAGCGAAGATCCATCCAAAAAATGCCAGGTTTGCGTGGCATGGCTGACCACGGATATCAAGGATTTTTTTGAGATTCTGGTTCTTACATTGCTTGAACATATTCTTCTTGGAAATTCGGCCTCTCCTCTGCGCAAAGCTTTGGTAGATTCAAAGCTTGGAACTGCTCTATCCGACGGGACCGGCTTTCATGACGATAACAGGGATACCATGTTCGTATGTGGGCTCAAAGATGTGGAGGAGAGCGCTGCAGAAGAAATTGAAACAATTGTTTTTGATACTTTAAAAAGCCTTGTGGATAAAGGTATTAACAAAAAATTGATCGAGTCAGCCATTCATCAGATAGAATTTCATCGCAAGGAAATAACAAACACACCCTATCCGTATGGCCTGAAACTGCTTTTAACCATTTCAGGAGGCTGGCTTCACGGCGCCGATCCTGAAAGAATTTTACGTTTTGACGCAGATCTTGACAGGCTTAAAAAAGAACTTTCCAGAGGCACATTTTTTGAAGACAAAATAAAAAGCTACTTCCTGGATAATCCTCACAGGGTGCTTTTTACGCTGGCTCCTGATCAATTGATGGAGAGTAAAGAAAAGAACAGGGTTGCAGTAGAACTTGAAAGTGTCAGAGCATCATTGAGCAAATCCAATATGAAAAAAATAAAGGAAGATGCTAAAGCTTTAAGGCGACTTCAGGAAAATATAGAGGATGTTTCCTGCCTTCCCACCCTTGAGCTTGAAGACATTCCTCCATCTGTTAAAAGCGTAAAGGAGACAAATAGTTATGGCGCAGCGGCTGCCTGTTATAATCAGCCAACCTCCGGGATTTTTTACTTTGAGGCGGCTGCAGTAGCCGGATCTTTCAGAAAACATTTGATTCCTCTTATACCTTTTTTCTGCTTTGCTCTTCCCAGAATAGGAACAACTACGCGTGATTATACGGAAATGGCGCAGCTCATTGATGCACATACAGGCGGCATTGGGTTGTCTTCTAATTCCAGCACCAGCTTTGAAAAAAAAGGTCTTTGCTTGCCGTTTATATCCTTTAGCGGAAAATGCCTTGTCAGAAATCAGGGCAGGATGTTTGAAATTATTCAGGAGCTTTTATGCAAATTTGCTTTTTCAGATATTGTCCGCTTAAAGAGCCTTTTGTTTGAATACAGGGCAGGATTGGAATCGATGGTTGTGCAAAGCGGTCACAGTTTGGCAATGATGCTTGCTTCGAGAAACTTATCAACTACATGCGCACTCAGCGAAATATGGCACGGCGTTCACCAGTTGCAAACTATAAAGGGCTTAACCGATGATCTTACCGAAGATAAATTAGAGTCTGTATCCAGTGATTTGTTATCAATCGGTAAAAACCTTTTTACACGAAGCAATTTCAAAATTGCGCTGATCGGCGAAGATCATTCCTTATCAACAGCATCTTCCCTGACAGCATCCATACAAAAAGCGCTATTTCATTCCCCCCTTGAGGGCCTGCCTGTGCGTGTCCGCACGCAGACAGGGGGCAAGGGGGGTGTTCCGGTGGATGCTTTTGCGACCTCTGAAATCGAATTTGACGATAAAATTATCAGGGAAGGCTGGAGCACATCTTCTGCGGTTTCATTTGTGGCCCAGGCATTTAAGACCGTGCGAGTGGAACATGAAGATGCTCCTGCTTTATCTGTGATAAGCAAAATACTTCGCTCAATGTATCTTCATCGCGAGATTCGGGAAAAAGGCGGGGCATACGGCGGATTTGCGTTATACAATTCCGAGGACGGCATATTTAATTTCGGATCTTACAGGGATCCCCACATATCTGCTACCCTTAAGGTGTACGATGGCGCCGCAGGTTTCATAAATTCCGGGCGCTTTGTTGACGAGGATGTCAAGGAAGCAATTTTGCAGGTATGTTCCGGAATCGACAGACCTGATCCACCGGGACCTGCGGCGCAAAAGGCATTTTACAGAAAAATTGTCTCTTTATCGGATGAGACGCGCAAGACTTTTAAAGAAAGGCTTCTTTCGTTAACCAGGAATAAGGTCATAGAGGTTGCTGCAAAATATTTTGATCAAAACAAAAGCAAGCGCTCTGTGGCGGTTATATCGGGTGAGCAGAAATTAAAAGAAGCAAATGAAAAATTGCCTGATCACAGTCAGCTCAGGCTTTACAGGATTTAGGGATTGAGCCCAAAGACCCATTTCTCATTTAAAAAAACCTGAGCCTTCGACTTGGGAGTTGGATATGCGGTGAAAAGAGGGGCAAAATTATCGAAAGACAATAACCTTCATCTGTCGAGAAAGGAAAAAGTTTTCTCCTGTGCCGTGAAATCTGATTTTGCTTTTATTTCATTGGTATGACAGAAATGAAAATTCGAAAGTAAAATTACAAACAAGCTAAATATCAAACAACGTTTCCTGTCACGCTATGAAACAAATAACAGTTGAATTACTCAACGAAATTACAAGACGTGTAATTGAAAAGGTTCATCCTGAAAAGATCATCCTTTTTGGTTCTCAGGCATGGGGAGCGCCTGGAGAATCTAGTGACATAGATTTGTTTATTGTATTGCCTCATTCAGAAGAACCTTCATATCGACGTGCAAGAGTTGTATACCGGTGTCTTCGTGGTATAGGTGTTCCAATAGACGTGATTATACAAACTCATGATGAGGTGGAACGGGCTAAGAGAGTACCAACATCATTAACCAGGAATGTTCTGGATAAGGGAAAGGTTCTTTATGGATGAGGCAAAGATACACGAGATCCGGCAATGGCTTATAAAAGCAGACCACGACCTCGGTTCTGCCAGACGTCTTCTTGCAGGAGATGAACCTTTTCTGGATACGGCTGTATATCATTGCCAACAGGCAGCAGAAAAGGGTTTGAAGGCGTACCTAACCCTAAAAGACACCTCTTTTCAGAAGGTTCATGACCTTTCTGTCTTAATTGAACAATGCATGGAATTGGACAGAACCTTTGCGCAGATCTCAGATATATCTGAGATATTAAATCCTTATGCAACAGCCTTTCGTTATCCTGGAGATGTTTTAGAGCCAGACCCATCGGACGCAGAGGAGGCATTCAAATTGGCTGGGGTTGTGCTTGACTTTGTTTTCAAGAAAATGCCTGACGATGTAAAACCTAAATTGAGCGATTTTTGGCTCGATCTGCACTGATCTCTTGCGCATCAAGGATTCGCGAAAATCCTCGATATATCCACGGGTATGCCTGCGGTTTTCGCAAACCCTTATGCATCAAGATCTCAGCACATTTCTTCCCCAAAAATCGCTCAACTTAGGTAAAAGAGAGATAAAACATAACTCGTTCCCACGCTCCTGCGTGGGAATGCATACAAAATTTCGCATTGGCTAAAAAACACAAAGATTTGAGGATACTATGAGTTGAATCCAAAGACCCCATTTCTCACAAAGAGAGGTGGGGTTTTGTGTTTTATTAGCTCCCTCCCCCTGGGTGAAGAGGGTTAGGGTGAGGGGGATTTCATACGTCAGGGCTGTGAAGATGACCCGGAACTTGACACAAGCGGTGGAAATGATGCTCCTTTTTTTGTTGTATAGGAAATTATAAAATTATGCTTTCTTCTTTTGCGTTTTTTGTGCTTTTTTGCGGCCATTAATCTGCGTTCATCTGTGTTCATCTGCGGCTAATTATTTTTTTTGTTCTTGATTTTGGTTTTTTGGGTGTATCTTTTGGACGGTAATTTTATGTGGTGCACTTTGAGGTTGAATTCACCATTTTTAGGAAAGATACCCCCCACGCAGTCTTGCAAGAATTTAACGCCTTGCACAAATCGTTCGAACGAATTATAGTGTCCGAAAACGTTTGGGGAATTTTTATTAATATCACGCACATGAGGTGCAGCGATGGAAGCAAGAGGGATTTTACTGGAAATACCCGCCGATATACTGAGAGCGGTAAGACTGCCTTCAAAAGAAATAGAACCCGAATTTCGTAAAGAACTGGCGCTTGCGTTGTACCAGCGAGGAGTGCTCCCGTTAGGCAAAGCCAGACTTATGGCACGCATGACTCGGTGGGAATTTGAAGAATTGTTAGGACAGCATAAAATTTTGCGACATTATACGGATGTGGATATTGAAGAGGATATCGCCTATGGGCTTGGTCATCAGTGATTCTTCAACTTTAATTCATCTGGCGGCTATTGGCCGTCTTGACCTGCTAAAAAAGTTTTACCGGCGCATTACGATTCCCACGGCGGTGTGGCGAGAAGTTGTCGAACAGGGAGGATCGAGAGCCGGTGCAGTGGAGGTTGAACAAGCACGTCAAGCTGGATGGATAGAGGTATCAGCTCCCGTGGACGTGGCGCTCCTTGCGCTGTTGCGACGAGACCTGGATGATGGAGAGTCTGAGGTTATTGCCCTGGCTGTTGAAAAACAGGCAGAGCTGGTGTTCTTGGATGAGTCGGA
>JAYENE010000383.1:0-10258 GCA_034721935.1 Thermodesulfobacteriota bacterium | reverse complement strand
CGAAGCGATTTCATTATTCGATGTTCAACGTTGGATGTTCGATGTTCGATGTTCAAAAAAACTCAGCTATATCCTATGGTACCGAATTCATTAGGCATAAAATGGAAATTCCTATACTATCAAGTTAGCGCCCTTCGGGCGAGCTATTAAGCTGTTAAGCTATTAAGCTGTTGAGCCGTTAAGCTGTTGAGCCGTTGCGCCTACCAGCTTACCAGCTAAGAGCTACGAACCATTAAGGTTTTCCTTGCAGCTCATGGTCGGGACGACTGGATTTGAACCAGCGACCCCAGCGTCCCGAACGCTGTGCTCTACCAGGCTGAGCCACGTCCCGACATTTTGCAATTTTTATTTCAATAAACTTTATATGTCAATTAATAATTGACTGTCTCGCAAAAAGTCATCCACAGGGTCATTGCGAGGAGTGTAGCGACGAAGCAATCTAATAAATATAAGTAGTTACAATGCGTGAGATTGCTTCGCTCCGCTCGCAATGACGGTATTTTCGACTTTTTACGAGTCCATCAATAATTAGTTCCTGTCCGAAAAGTATTTTTTTTAATACTGGCAATAGTTTCAGCTTATTTACCTATGTGAAGATTTGTGAAAAAGCTATTAGCCATTAGCTGTTAGCTAAAGGCTAATTGCTAAAAGCTAAGGGCTAAAAATCATTGTAAGGATTACTAATAATTACTGTTTCATCTCTTGCAGGGCCAAGCGATATTATTTGTATCTTGGTTTCGGCAAGCTCTTCAATTCGATTAAGATAATTTCTTGCATTTTGAGGCAAATCTTCAAATTTTCGGATATTAGAAATATCTTCCGACCATCCTGGCAAAGTTTCATATATTGGTTTACATGCAGAAAGGACTTTGAGACTCGCAGGAAAATCATTAAGAATCTTTCCATCATACTCATAGCCGGTGCATATTTTAAGAAATTCCTGCCCTCCCAATACATCCAGTTTGGTTATAACCAGGCTTGAGAGACTATTTAAACGCACTGCATTGCGCAATATTACAGTATCAAGCCATCCGCACCTGCGCCTTCTGCCTGTTGTAGCGCCGAATTCCGCCCCTTTTTCCTGAATTTTATCTCCTGTTTCATCAAAAAGTTCTGAAGGGAAGGGGCCTCTTCCAACCCTTGTGGTATATGCCTTTACAATTCCGATTACATCTGTGATCTCTCTTGGGCCAATGCCGGCGCCGGCGCAGGCATTTCCGGCAATAGTGTTGGATGAGGTGACATAAGGGTAAGTGCCGTGATCAATATCAAGATGAGTTCCCTGTGCGCCTTCAAAGAGAATTTGCTTTCCTTCCTGGACTGCCCGGCTGATTACAAGAGAAATGTTCGTAACATAAGGGGCAAGCCTTTTGGCATATTCAGAATAGTTATCAATTATGTCATCAAAATTTAATGGCTCAGATGAAAGATACTGTTTAAGGTAGAAATTTTTTTCTTCCAATACGGTTTTTACCTTTTCGCTAAAAACCTCCTGGTCAATAAGATCAACAAATCGTATCCCCCTGCGGGTTGCCTTGTCTTCATATGAAGGGCCGATCCCGCGTCCTGTTGTTCCGATTTTTTTATCACCCTTCAACCTTTCGCGGGCATGATCTATCTTCTTGTGATAGGGCATGATAATATGAGCTTTTTCGCTTATCATAAGCTGATCCTGCCCAACATCAATGCCCTTGCTCTTTAGATAATCAAGCTCTTCTATAAGCACTGCGGGATCTATTACCATACCGTTTCCAATAAGGCAGATTTTTTTCTGCAATATGCCTGAAGGAATCAAATGGCTGATAAACTGCTCGCCGTTTACAACCATTGTATGGCCGGCATTATTTCCACCCTGAAACCTGACAACAATGTCTGCAAATTCTGCAAGCAGATCCACAATTTTACCTTTGCCTTCATCTCCCCATTGAGTTCCAACAATTACGATATTAGCCACGGCTTGCTCCTTTCCCCAATTCGACCATTTTCCCACTCGACTACCCCGCCGTGCTTGCGCACTGTCGCGGCAGGTCGACTAATTTCCGCTTTGCGCGGAAAAAATCTTGAATTATTTTTTTGCACTCATCCTCACATACACCCCCTATGATCTCCGGCTGATGATTTAATCTGATATCATTTGCAAAATTATACAAAGAACCTGCTGCTCCCCATCCGGGATCATTTGCGCCAAAAACGACCCTTGATATTCTGGCGTGTATAATTGCGCCCATACACATAATACAGGGTTCAATTATGACATACAGAGTTGTCTTTAACAACCTGTAATTTTCAATTTTTTTGGCTGCTTCACGTATTGCCAATATTTCTGCGTGTGCTGTAGGATCGGCAAGACTTATGACCTGGTTGTGTGCGGATGAGAGGATTTTGCCCGATTCCGCAGCAAGAACCGCCCCAATTGGAACTTCATCCTTTTGCCTGGCTTTTGCTGCCTCCTTTAATGCCAGTTTCATAAATTTTACATGAATCGTATCCATTTGTGAACTTATAAAATTCCAAATTTCAATATTCAATAACCTAAAAAGCTTCGCTTTACATTTAGCTATTGGCTATCGGCCATTGGCTAAAGGTAGCCAAAGGCTCCTTCATTTACGGGTTCCTGCTGCGACAGTGCGCAAGCACGGCGAGTGGGATTTTGAACCTGCCCGCAATGCCTTTGTATGGATTTACCGAAGTATCCTAATCAGGTGCCTACCAACGTGCTTTTACTGTTAATATAATTGCAACGCATGGCAGGCGGGTTTTGGTCACGCGCAGCACAGGCGCTTGCGCCGCGTGTTGTAATTTGTTTGATATTTATGATTTGTTATTTGTTATTTCAGGAAAGTAAATTCCTATACAATGAACTTACCATTGACATAAAGATTGATAATATTGTAATAATCATATTGTAATATTCAATATCTTGTGCGCCCGTAGCTCAGCCCGGATAGAGCGCCGGACTACGAATCCGTAGGTCGCGTGTTCGAATCACGCCGGGCGCACCAATTAAGAGAGTAAAGGTCTGCAACAGAAATTTACAAACTCATTATCTGGTCAACCTGATGTGGCGGACAATTAAATTTAAGAACGGCTGAAACTCGCACATAAGTGAGCGTAAAGAAATAACTTAGAGCAATCCTTTTATAAAAAGCTTGCTAAAGCCGACATTATCTGACTTTTAGAAAATTTTATTTGGTCGTCGTTATTTCTTAACGCTCACTAACATGCTCAAACAGTCAGCCGTTTTAAATTTAACTGCCCGCCACATCAGGTTGTTGGCAGGTTACTTTTTGAGTTTGTAAATTGCTGTACAAACCTTTGCAAAACGTCCCCTTTTGCCCAATTAGTGCTATCCTCAAAATACTCAATGTATTCCTGTAGTTAATCCACGTTATTTTTTAGGAACAAACAGGCTGTGTGTCAAGAAAAAATGGATCATCTCCAATTTTCACCAGTCAAAGAGCAATTTAATTTGACAGATAAAAGAGATGTTTGTAATCTCACATAATCCGGTGAAACAGAGACAGGCAATGCTGGAGAGCAACTTTGACGGGCTCGTAAAAAGTCGGAAAATACCGTTTCCCGTCATTCCGGCGAAAGCCGGGCACGTAGTGAAGCTTTAGCGCTATCCAGTCCTTTCAAGCAGTTGCAGACCCTCTGGACTCCGGTTTTCACCGGAGTGACGACTTTTTACGGATTCATCAATATGAAAAGCAACTTTGTGACCTTTGAAAACTCTAACTGAAAGGATTTTTTGTGGACAAAACAGTATTTGAAACCAATTTCCCCAAATTGAATCTAATAAAAAGCGGCAAGGTGAGGGATATATATGACCTTGATGAATGCCTTTTAATGGTAGCGACCGATAGAATTTCCGCATTTGATGTTATCCTGCCGGATCCCATCCCTGAAAAAGGAAAAATTCTAACACAAATTTCGCTTTTCTGGTTTAAAGTAATGGAGCCTATTTTGCCAAATCATGTTATTATTGGTAATGTAGATGAGTATCCTTCTGTATGCAAACCCTATGCTGAAACACTTCGCGGAAGAAGTATGCTTGTTAAAAAATCAGAGCCGCTTCCTATTGAATGTGTAGTCAGAGGATATATTTCCGGTTCAGCCTGGCTGTCTTACCAAAAATCAGGAAGTGTATGCGGAATAAAGCTTCCCAAAGGCCTGAAAGAATCGGACAGACTTCCTGAACCGATTTTTACTCCTTCAACAAAAGAGGAGACAGGCGCCCATGATATAAACATAGATTTTGAAGAGGCTGCAAAGAGAATAGGGGAAGCAGATGCAAACAGGGTTAAAAAGCTTAGTATTGGAATTTACAAAAAGGGTGTTGAGTTAGCTGATAAAAAAGGGATAATAATTGCCGACACAAAATTTGAATTTGGCCGGGTTGGTAAAGATATCATTCTTATTGATGAGGCGCTTACACCTGATTCGTCAAGGTTCTGGTCAAAAGAGACTTACATGCCCGGCGGTTCGCAAAAAAGTTTTGACAAACAATATGTTAGAGATTACCTGATTTCCATAAATTGGGACAGAAAGCCACCAGGGCCAAATCTTCCCAACGAAGTGATTGAGAATACACGAAAAAAATATATGCAGGCATTAAAACTGCTTACAGGGATTAAGGATTAGAGGATTAAGGATTATCTCCGATTCCTAACACCTAACACCTAACACCTAACACCCTTTCCTTAAATAACCCTTAGTGCCTGACAGAAATATATACGGTAACTGAAAAAATGCATTTTAAGATAAAAACAATTCCTCTCTCATCTATTGATTCAGAGGATAATACCTATCGTGTCACAACCAAAACAAGATTAGATGATCTTGTCAATTCTATTAATAAGGTAGGGCTGATTAATCTGCCATTATTAATAGAAAGGGAATCGGATTTTATTACCGTATGCGGTTTCCGCCGGATTGAAGCATGCCGATATCTTGGATGGGCCGCTCTTGACGCAAAAATACTGGATTCAGGCACAAACAGACTTCAATGTGTAAAGATTGCAATAGCAGATAATGCCTTGCAGAGGCAGCTTAACCTGATCGAAAAGTCTAAAGCCTTAAACATGCTTTCCAGCTTTTATGAAGATTCTATCAGCCTTTCTAAAGCAGCATCGACCCTTGACTTGCCGGAAAATCCATCTTTGATAAAAAAAATTAAAAATATTTTCCGTCTCTCATTGCCGATTCAGGATTACATACTTTCAAATACTATTTCTTTAAGTATGGCTGTGGAGCTCGGCATGCTTGAACAGGATGCAGGGATTTTACTGGCAAACCTTTTTCATGAATTTAAGTTAAGTTTAAATAAGCAAAAAGAAATAATTACCCTGATTAAAGAAATCGCATTTCGCGAAAATATTTCTATAATGGAAGTATTACGCAAATGCGGTTTTCCGGATATTTTAAATAGAGAGGATATTGACCGAACGCAAAAAGTTAAAAAAATTAGAGCTTATTTAAAGCAGAGGCGATTTCCTGAAATAACAAGAGCGAAAAAAGAGTCTGAAAAAAACATTAAAGAGCTAAAGCTCGGCAGCGGTATAAAACTGATCCCTCCAGCCGATTTTGAAGGCCAAACCTATATGTTAAATTTAAGGTTTAACACTATTAAGGAGCTTCAAGAGCGTGCCGTGGAACTAAATAACATCGTGAAAAACCCCATCCTTGAGAAAATTCTTTAACCGTTCACGGGTTCAAAGGTTTAAATCCATATAACCATGCAAACTATAAGTAGAAAATTTGATGCTCTCGTAAAAAGTCGAAAATACCAGCTTTTGTCATTCCGGCGAAAGCCGGGCACGTAGTGAAGCTTTAGCGCTATCCAGTAAATTCAATACGTTCTGGATGCCGGATCAAGTCCGGCATGACGATTTCGAGACTTTTTACGAGATTGTCAAGTTTAACCTGGGTTGAGCGGTTCAACGTTCACGGTTCCCGGTTAAAGAGCCCTAACTCACTATTAACAAAAGGATAACACGGCAATAGAGAAGGTTCACCTTGAACCCTGAACCTGAAACCGATCACTTTAGATTTAAATATAGGATAAAAATAAATATTTCCTTGACTAAATAAAAAATATCTATTAAAATGGCTTTTAACAAATAAATCGAATTCAGTGAATTATGGGAATACAGGAAAGAAAAGAGCGTGAAAGGGAGAGAAGGCGCCAGCAGATCATGATAGCTGCTAAAAAGGTGTTTTCTTTCAAGGGTTTTAACAAAGCAACAATGGAAGATATTGCCAGTGAAGCAGAACTGAGCCCCGGCACTCTTTATCTTTATTTCAAGAATAAAGATGAGCTGTGCGCTTCACTTTCTCTAAGGATACTTCAATATCTGAATATCCGGTTAAAACATGTTGGCAGCGAAAAGGGATTAGAGCCGGAACAAAGGCTGGATGCATTAAAGGAGGCCATGTATGATGTCTATGAATTTGATCCTTTAATACTGATTAATATGTTCCATCTTCAATCAAGTGAAACCCTTAACAATTTATCACCTGAGCTTATTAAAGACATTACAGAATTGCTTAACAGTTCACTCAGGGCAATGGCTTCAACATTTGAAGATGGAATAAATAGAGGCGTTTTTATTGACGAAGAGCCTTTAGTTCTTGCCAATGTACTCTGGTCGTTATTTTCAGGTATTGTTTTATGGGAAGAAAGTAAAAGGATAATGAATGAAGGTAAAGGTAATCTTAAACTAACTCTTGAAATACCATTTGAAATATTTTGCAGGGGAATAAAAAAGTAAAATAATCTCGTAAAAAGCCGAATTCATTACGCCATTAAATAATAAGTAAGCGTTCACGGAACGTTGAAATTAGAAATTTGGCCTTCATGCTTTCACGCGGCGCACCTGCTGCGACCTGCCGCGATAGGCGCGAGCATGGCGGGCGTATCGCTATTACGACGAGAGCGCCCCTGCCGCGACGGGCGCGAGCACGGCGGGTGCGCTGCACGTGTACTGTTGATGAACGCATTCAATTTGAGTTGAGCATGTAGGGTGCATTTTATGCACAGTGATGGTGTATAAAATGCACCCTACATAACTCGTTTCATCTCTCCCAAATTTCTATTTTCCAATTTCAAGTTTCAAGCCGTGAACGGTTACCAATAACAATTAATATTTTGATTTAACAAAAAAAAAGGGGGGGTATATGTCTGATAAAAAAGTTGCAGAAACATCCGACGCACAAATCGCAGTACACTGGAAGGAAGAAGAATATGTTTATCCTTCTGAAAAATTTATTGCTCAGGCAAACCTTACCGACAAGAGCGTGCTTGACCGGTTTAATCTGGATAATTTTCCTGCATGTTTTACGGAATATGCTGATCTTTTACACTGGTATAAAGGTTGGGACACAATCCTTGATACAAGCGATGCGCCTTGCTGGAAATGGTTTGTTGGAGGAAGGATAAATGCCTGTTACAACTGTGTTGACAGGCACCTTGAGAAGAATAAAAACAAAACCGCAATACATTTTGTTCCAGAGCCTGAAAATGAACGAATTCAGCATATTACATATCAGGAACTTTACGTGCAGGTTAACGAGATGGCAGCGCTTCTTCAAGATTTCGCCGGTTTAAAGGCTGGTGATACAGCGACGCTTCATCTGCCGATGACGGCTGAACTTCCAATAACAATGCTGGCTTGCGCCAGGCTTGGCGTTATTCACTGTGAAGTGTTTGGAGGGTTCAGTGGCAAAGCATGCGCTGACAGGATTGAAGATGCAAAAAGCAGGGTATTAATCACCACTGACGGGTACTATAGAAACGGCAAACTCATTGATCACAAGCAAAATGCCGATATTGCCGTTGACCTGGCCGAAAAGGCCGGTCAGACCGTTGATAAGGTTCTTGTATGGCAGCGTTATCCTGGAAAAAATTCAACTCCGACACCGATGATTGATGGCCGTGATTATTTTATAAATGATTTGCTTAAGGATTATCAAAGGGAAAAGGTTGAACCTGTGCCAATGCCGGCTGAAGCTCCTCTGTTTCTCATGTATACAAGCGGAACAACCGGAAAACCAAAAGGGTGTCAGCACAGCACAGGCGGCTATCTTGCGTATGTAGCAGGCACGTCAAAGTATATTGAGGACATTCATCCTGAAGACGTTTACTGGTGCATGGCTGATATCGGATGGATTACCGGTCATTCATATATTGTTTACGGTCCATTGGCTCTGTGTGCTTCGACCGTTATTTACGAAGGGGTTCCCACATATCCTGATGCGGGCCGGCCATGGAGGATAGCGGAAGAGCTTGATGTAAATATTTTCCATACAGCGCCGACCGTTGTACGTGCATTAAGAAAGATAGATCCTGATCTGCCGAAAAAGTATAACTACCATTTTAAACATATGACAACCGTTGGAGAACCGATTGAGCCCCAGGTCTGGCGATGGTATCATGAGGTAGTTGGAAAGAGTGAGGCTGTAATAGTTGATACCTGGTGGCAGACGGAGACCGGTGGTTTTCTGTGCAGCACTGTGCCTGCTGTTAACCCGATGAAACCGGGCAGCGCCGGTCCCGGTGTTCCGGGTATTAATCTCATAATCTATGATGAGGAAGGTAATGAAATCAAGGCCGGAGAGGGCAGGGCAGGCAATATATGCATAAAAAACCCGTGGCCCGGCTCGTTCCAGACAATATGGGGCAATAGACAACGATATGTCGATACCTATTATGCGAGATATTGCAAGGACAAAAACAGCAAGGATTGGCATGATTGGCCGTACCTCTCAGGCGATGCAGCCATGGAAGCCAAAGATGGATACTTCAGGATATTAGGCAGGATTGACGATGTAATCAATGTTTCAGGCCACAGGCTGGGAACAAAAGAAATTGAATCAGCAGCTCTTACGGTTATGGAGGTGGCAGAGGCTGCGGTTGTTCCGGTTGCCGATGATATAAAAGGGGTTGTTCCTGATCTGTATATCTCTTTAAAACCGGGATATGACCCAACTGATGAACTGGCCATGAAAATTTCAGCCGGCATTTGTGACACAATCGGCAAGATCGCAAGACCGAGAAAGGTCTGGCTCGTATCTGACATGCCAAAAACACGTTCAGGCAAGATCATGCGCAGGGTGCTTGGGGCCATTTCAAATAAAAAGGACGTGGGTGATGTATCTACGCTGGCCAATCCTGAAATCGTTGATGAAATTCAGAAAAAGGTTTCAGGTTAACAGAGAAAAAAGCTATTAGTCCGCCAACGTGCTCTGGCGGACTAATAGCTTTTTCACAAATCTTCACCGCTTCTTAAAAGTTTCGAGCTGTGCGGTTAGGATTTACCGTGTTTTGTCAATGAGTTGATGATTAGAAGGAAACATCGTAGGGGCGGCTTTATGCCGCCTGCCAAATCGATTCGGGCGGGATAAACCCGTCCCTACTGGAACCTGCCGATGAGGGTTAGATCATTCGGAAGGGCTCAGGAATTATCTACCCGCACAGGTTGAAAAGTTTCGTAAGAGTTCACGGAAAATTGAAATTGGAAAATTGGTTTTCCATGCTGTTGTACTGTTCTCCCAAATTTCTAATTTCAAGTTTCAAGCTGTTCATCTCTCCCAAATTTCTAATTTCCAGTTTCAAATTTCGTATCCGTTCATGCTTTCTTTCGTCCGGTTCTAAAGTTTGTCACGGAGCCAGGTAGGGATGCCCTTTACCTATAAGTGTTGAGACATATTTTTATCCTTAATTAACAATTAGTTATTAACAATTGATTATTGATTATTTGTTGTATGTTTTATATTTATGCCCAAAAAGCCAATAATAATAGTTAATAATCAATTGATAACTGTTAATTGTTGATGGAGAGATAACTTATGGGTAAAGAGCAGAGGTAGGGTGCATTGTATGCATCATGCACCATCAACGAGCGTTCACAAGCTCAGAGTTCACCGTTCAGGGTTATCTTAACCCAGAACCTTGAACCTCTGAACCCGTTAACGGTTACCAAATTTCAAGCCGTGACCGGCTACAAAGTTTCTTTAAGATCTTAATTTTCCTACCTTAAGAAATAATCTTTAAAAAATGAATATTTTTTGTTGACTAAATAAAAAGTATCAATTATAAGTCAATTTAATTACTAAATCCCATTCAGTATATTATGCAGAAATTTACAAACTCATTATCTGGTCAACCTGAGGCAGCGGACAATTAAATTTAAGAACGGCTGAAACTCGCACATAAGTGAGCGTAAAGAAATAACTTAGAGCAATCCTTTTATAAAAA
>JAYENE010000382.1:0-2366 GCA_034721935.1 Thermodesulfobacteriota bacterium | reverse complement strand
GCCCCTACGATGGATTTGGTTTTGCCGACGGGTTTCAAACCCGCCCCTACGATGGATTTGGTTTTGCCGACGGGTTTCAAACCCGCCCCTACGATGGATTTGGTTTTGCCGACGGGTTTCAAACCCGCCCCTACTCTGATTGAATTTGCATGCTGTCCCGCCTTACGTTGGTAGCCATCAAAACATAAGGGCAAGGGTCTCAAAAGATTGATGATTTAGGCACGAGGAAAAAAGATTTCCTTATAAAGATTTAGGGCATATCTATATTGTTCTTGCAATTTCCGCTACTTTTAGTGTACGTAAAACGTGTTTTGTAATGATCGCCCAGCGGATATAAAAGTTTATATTAATTTTATACGCCAAAATCAAGTCAAAGAAATTAGGTAACCGTTCACGGGTTCACGGTTCAGAGGTTCAGGGTTGTTTTTCTTGGAGCGCAGGACTAACTGCTATGCATGTTAGCAGTTAGTCCGCCAAAGTACTCTGGTGGATTAGCCTTTAGCTAAGAGCTAACAACTAATAGCTAATAGCTTTATCCTGAACCTTTGAACCTTGAACCTCTGAACCCGTGAACGGTTACGAAATTAGTTAGGAGTTAAGAAATTAAATGGCCAAAGGTTATCTGGTGCTTGGCGAACTTACAGATTATATCACCGGCAAAACCATAAAAGATACCCATGACGAGCGCTATAAACAAAAATTAGCCCGTTTGCTCGTTGATGACAAGGGTTATCAAAAAAATGAAATCAAAGCCGGTTGTGACCTTCATGTGAAAGCTGGAGATAAAAACGCAATTTTAATTGTTGATTTTATAGTTACCTTATCAGAAAAAATCTGCATGATAATTAAATATGCCCCCGGTTCCCTGGTAACCAGGTGTCGGCCCGCGCTTGCTGTATCAAGACTTGTTGCCGGTTATCAGGCGCCTGTCGTTGTTGTATCAAACGGAGAAGATGCAGAAATTATTGATGGTTCGACAGGAAAGGTAATTTCGCATAATCTTGAATCCATACCTTCAAAATCTGAGCTCCTTTCTATTGCCGAACATGCTGATTTTACGCCAATTTCGGAAAAGCAAGCCATGATGGAGGCTCGAATTATTTATGCTTTTGAAGTTAATGACAGTTGTCAAATATGACGCGATTTATTTTTTTCTTGCATTTCTTAATGTTGTTATATATGCGATAGGCTTGAAAATAAGGATTTAAAATTAAGACTTACTACAGGAGGTACAGGCATAGCAATATTCAGACATACAAACAGACCGGCCAGCTCAAACAGAGTAAACATTAATAATAGGATAAGAGCAAAAGAGGTAAGGGTGATAGATCCTGACGGCAATCAGATCGGCATTATTCCAACTTATAAGGCGCTTGCAACGGCCGCTGATTTTGGTCTTGACCTGGTGGAAATTTCTCCTAACGCAGACCCTCCTGTTTGCAAAATAATGGATTATGGGCGGTACAAGTATCAACTGACCAAGAAACTGCAGGAAGCAAAAAAGAAACAAGCCTCATTTCAGGTAAAAGAGATAAAGATACGTCCAAAGACCGGAGATCATGATCTGCAGACCAAAATAGGGCATATAAAGAAATTTATCGGCAAGAAGGATAAGGTCAAGGTAGTCGTTATTTTTAGAGGCCGGGAAATTACACTATCCCAGCGCGGCAGGGATTTATTAAAAAGAGTTGCCGAAGAAATCGACGATATAGCATTTGTGGAGCAGCATCCCAAATTTGAGGGACGCAGCATGATGATGATTCTATCGCCAAAATAATGACCTTTGAAAAATGTTTCGATGGCGTGGGCTGGCATTTGTCGATTGCTCGCGCCATCAATTTTTGAGCGAACCCTTAAGGAAAAAACATAACATGCCAAAGATCAAGACAAATAGAGCTGCTGCAAAGCGTTTCAAAAAAACAGGCACAGGCAAATTCGTTTTTTCAAAATCGAATGCAAGCCATATACTAACTAAAAAGACCACCAAGCGTAAGAGGTTTTTGAGACAGGGCCAGATTATCGACAAATCCAACAAGAAGGCAGTACGGCTGCTTCTTCCTAATACTTAGTGCCTGAACAAAAACTATCCAAAGCTGTCATTTCGACGCGCAGCGCGGGCGCTTGCGCCGCATGGCAAAGCGAGAAATTTATTACTACTTGAAAATATGGAGATTACAGATTTCTCCCTGCGGTCGAAATGACAAAAAGAAAGGTTTTCATTCGGGCGCTACCTAATAAAGTGGTCAGAAATTTACAAACTCAAAAAGTAACCTGCCAACAACCTGATGTGGCGGGCAGTTAAATTTAAAACGGCTGACTGTTTGAGCATGTTAGTGAGCGTTAAGAAATAACGACGACCAAATAAA
>JAYENE010000381.1:0-2367 GCA_034721935.1 Thermodesulfobacteriota bacterium | reverse complement strand
AACAAATTTTACTCAAGAATATCGATTAAGAGTAGGCGATTACAGAATCCTTTTTGAAATAGAGGAAGAAAAATTAATCATTTATCGGATTCGCCATCGTAAAGATGCCTATAAATAAAGGAGGGTCATTGTGATCTCAATAAATCCACAAGTACTTGAAAAAAATGGTAAAAAAGAATTTGCGATTCTTCCATACGAAGACTTTTTAAAAATGCAGGAAGAGCTCGAATGTTATAATGATCTGCGTATCCTGCGTGAAGCAAAACAAGAAGAACAAAATGCTTCCTCAGTTAGCTTTGAAGAAGCTAAAAAAATATTGAACATAGAATAGCGAACCAGGCGCTTGAGCTGGACTGGGCAACGCCGTGCCGCTTTTGAAAGGCAGTATTTGATCGGTAGTTTTTACCTTTATCACAGTTTTTCGGTTATCATTGCCCAGCCACTCAGCTTTACGTTATACCCAAAAGAAAGCATGAATGAGCGATATTCCAATCACAAAAATTATCAGCATTGAAAAACCAAATGAATACAAATTCCATGCTGCCCGTTGGAATGGTGGAGACCAGCCTCTTGATGTTTATGTGAGAGACAAAAACGAATGGTTCGGTTGGAATACATGGAGAAACAGTAAAAATGAATTTTCCCGTAAATACATATTTTCACTGATAGATTTTTATCCTGAAAATAATATGTGGCTGTTTGGAGGTATCTATGAAGTCATTAAAAGAAATGATGTTCCTGATAGTCACAGCTATGAAATAAAGGAACTTGGCGAATACTCCGATTATATTGGAAGATTAAAAATAAAATTAGAAAAGCCATCTAGGGGTAGAGCATTTTACTTAGAGCACCATTTGGAAAAAATGTAAGTCTCAGAAATTCTTAAACAACCCTATTCAGGAGAGGTATTCCCAGGATATGAAAACATAAACCATGATTTCAAAATTTTGGCACCTATATTTAAAAATGAAAATTCAGACTGGAAAGCGGCACTAAAGAATGTAAAAGGGGTTTATGTAATTACAGATAAATTAAATGGAAAAAAATATATTGGCTCTGCTTATGGTGATTCCGGTATCTGGTCAAGGTGGAGTTGCTATATTGGCACAGGGCATGGATGGAATGATGAACTTACCAAGCTCATCAAAAAAGAAGGCTTCGATTATGCAAAAGAAAACTTTAAATTATCACTGCTTGAATATCGCCCAATGAAAGCAGATGACAAAGTAATAATTGAAAGAGAGAGTTATTGGAAAGAGGTCTTTCTGTCCAGAGGAAAATTTGGCTACAATAAAAACTAAACAAGGTATAACAAGGCAAATTCACTCGGACGGTTAAAAGCGGTGCGGCTTCCGCTACGCTACAGCCACACCACTTTTAACCGCCGGTGATTTGCGACGTTAGCCTTTTTTACGAGAACAATGTTTATGAAAATTAATATAATGAAAATAGATGGCGAATGAGAGTCTGGGTTGGTATTAGATTGGCATGTTGACCATAGTGAATTTCTTGGACATAATCAATACGGTCATCCAGAATACAATACTGTCAGAACAGAAGTTGGTGAGTCCCTATATCAGTTAAAATATCGTTCGGATTTAACACAAATTGACTCTTTGGCAAAAACGATGGCTGATGCCGTAATGCCAATATTTCCATCTGTTTCATTTGTTGTTTCAATACCCCCATCAAAATCAAGGGCGACTCAACCATTCACAATCTTGGCCAAAAAAGTTGCTGAATTACTCAAAATCCCATTTTTTGAGAATATTTTGTTGAAAAATGGCACAACTCCCCAAATGAAGGATATTGAGTTAAGGGAAGAAAAAATTGAGGTCTTAATGGGTTGCTTCCATATTAAGGAGATAATTACCAACGAAGGATCGTGGGATGTTCTCATTATTGATGACTTATATTCATCAGAAGCTTCATTATCTGCAGCTACGCAAACGATGAGAACATATGACAAAGTTAAGAATATTTACGTAGCTGCTTTCACAAGGACTAAATAGCTATGAAACAAATACTTATCTCTGGTTCAATGCGCATCAAAAATATTAACAAGTTGGTAATTGATCGTATAGAAAATATCATTCGTGAAAAATTCACAATCTTTGTAGGTGATGCTGATGGAGTTGACACGTCAATTCAACAAATCTTAGCAAATACAAATTATGAAAATGTTAAAGTTTACTGTACTGGCAACTACCCTAGAAACAATATTGGAAAATGGGGAATTATAACTGTTTATACAGATCATAAACCGAAAACACGATTATATTTTACAGCCAAAGACATTGAAATGGCAAGTCATTGTGACTATGGGCTTATGGTCTGGGATTCAAAAAGTACTGGAACGTTAAGTAA
>JAYENE010000380.1:0-2368 GCA_034721935.1 Thermodesulfobacteriota bacterium | reverse complement strand
CTTTTTATAAAAGGATTGCTCTAAGTTATTTCTTTACGCTCACTTATGTGCGAGTTTCAGCCGTTCTTAAATTTAATTGTCCGCTGCCTCAGGTTGACCAGATAATGAGTTTGTAAATTTCTGAATACGGAATATTTGCTCATTTTTTGCCAAATTAGCGCTAAATGCCTTTTAACTTTCACTATGAAGTATAAACACAGCCCATAAAAAGAAAGTGGTGTTTTGAACTGAACAGCGAGCGCATTCCCCGCTACTTGCGGCGGGGAGCTTCAATAGTTTAACCAGCAAAAGTTCGCTTTGTTGAATATATTCTTGGGAAGATTGTTAAATAATATTTCTTCTTGACTGCCATACCAGTTCGTATTATATTCCGAATTAGTCTAACTAAATTGGAGCGGTGTACGAAAATGGAAAATATCAAGAGAATACTGAATATCGAGCTCCCGCCAGGCCAGTCTGCTTTTTTATGGGGGCCAAGAAAGACAGGAAAATCGACTTATCTGAAAGCAAGGTTTCCAGACAGCCTTGTGTATAATTTTCTTCAAACCGATCTGTTTCTTGAGTTCTCCAAGAAACCTGCTCTTTTGCGGGAACGGCTGCTGGCAAAGGATAATGATGTTCTGAAACACCCTGTGATATTGGACGAAGTGCAGAAGATTCCTCAACTCTTGGACGAAGTGCACTGGCTGATTGAAAATAAGGGTTTGAGCTTTATTCTGTGTGGATCAAGCGCACGGAAGCTGAAGAGAGGAAAGGCTAACCTTCTTGGTGGCCGGGCATGGCGTTATGAGATGTTTCCATTTGTTACGTTTGAATTAGAGAACTGGGATCTGTTGAAAGTATTAAATTGCGGTATGATACCGGATCATTATCTTAAGGAAAACTACAAGAAATCCTTGAGAGCATATACACAGGATTATTTAAAAGAAGAAGTTTTTGATGAGGGGTTAACCCGGAATATTCCCGCATTTTCCAGATTCTTTGATTCCATGGCGTACTCTCACGGGGAGCTTACAAATTATTCCAATATAGCGCGTGATTGCGGTGTAGATTCCAAGACTGTAAAAGAGTACTATCAGATCCTTGTAGATACGCTTCTCGGCGCTATGATAGAACCCTTTAAGAGAAGGCAAAACCGGCAGGTCATCAGCAAAGCGGCAAAATTCTACTTGTTTGATGTGGGAGTTGCTGGCGCCATGACAAAGCGGCATATTGAGGAAGAGAAAGGTGAATCGTTCGGGAAAGCATTTGAACATTTTATTTTAATGGAGATTACGGCTTACAATTCTTACAATGAAATTGATTATAAAATCAATTTCTGGAGGACTAAATCAGGCCTGGAAGTCGACTTTGTGCTGGGTGGAGGCGATGTAGCCATTGAAGTAAAAAGCGCAACTCTAATCGAGAAAAGAGATTTACATCCCCTGAACGCCTTTATAGAGGAATATTCGCCACGCAAGGCATTGGTTGTATGCAATGAGAGGGAAGAGAGAGTTCATGGCAGGATACGAATAATGCCGTATAGAAATTTCCTGAGCGACTTATGGGAAGGTAAGATCATTCGTTAACCTGTGAGAATTGACTTTTAGATTAACGGTTTTGTTTGCAATCATTCTTTCTTGACTGGCATGGCATGCAAACCAGAATCAGAGTTCAAGCACCCCCGTTCCCCTTTTGTCGAGCCCTTAGGTCATGCGCAGGAAACGGTTCGCCGGGAAATCAATCCCATTGTTTATCCTCCCGAAGAGTTCCGATTCAAATTGGCAGGAGATCATCATTTCCTGAAACAGGTTCTGGAAGGCTCTAAATTTTTTCTTATTGGAGATGAGTATGAGCTTGCAAAACTGGTTGAATATAACTTATAACTCCGCCCTGCAAACGGCAACGGCCGCTCTTGCTGCTTCAGGCTATCGTGCTGTGCGAGAAGCTCATCATTACAGAGTTATTCAATCTCTTGCTCATACTATAAAGGCTGATGCCGGCTTGATTGCTTTATTCGATCAGTTTCGAAAGAAAAGGAATATCAGCGGTTATGATCATGCCGGTATGATATCCGACCAGGAAGCTAAAGAAATGGTGGACCTTGCAAAACGTGATTCATCTGGCTTCGGACTTCCATTTCGGTCTCCCGTTCTGGCTTTGCCCGCAGACTTCACTACTAACCTGTTGGCTAAACTTTAGTTAGATGGGACTTGAGCTGTTACGACTCTCACCCACTGGATAACATTAACCAATTTCATGGGATTTCTCCCAATTCCAAGGTCTCGGATTTATCTTGGCACGAGGAGTGCCTTGTTATGCAGCGACAGTTTTCACTACCAACTTGACTGTCACATCAGCAGTATATCTTTCGATAAATCTTTCTGAT
>JAYENE010000379.1:0-2369 GCA_034721935.1 Thermodesulfobacteriota bacterium | reverse complement strand
TGTCTACTGCCTGCCTCGAACGACCGATAGCTTGCCCGATCTCAAAAGATGTCAAACGGGAATTATTTTCATATGCTCGTCGGGCCGTCGTTCTGGCTTCATCTTCAGTTAACTGGAGAGGGCCTATGGCTTTTTTAGCCGCATAGAGGAGGGGATCCAAGCCATCCAGCGTTATAATGTGGACCGGTATTTCGGTTGTGCCGATTTCCTTGTATGCATGCCAGCGATGTGCCCCGTCAAGAATGCGGTATTTTTCAATATAATCTGGATGAATCTGTACCTCAATAGGATCGATCTCAAAACCATCGCGCATGTTTTCGGCAAACATGGAGACACGCTTTAAAGAAACCTCTTTCCGTGGGTATATGTCCTCATCCAGGATTATTTGTGTAGTGGGAACTGTGCAGTCTGTTTTTGCCATGGTGCCACTTTCTGTAATAATCAGGTTTAACGAATCACAACTTTTTTGAGGTGTGTCAGCGTTAATTTATAAGTCTTTTAAATCTAATTTTGAAAAAACCTTATTATCTATAAGATCCCAAGTTGTATCTTGATTAGATTTTACAGCTTCCTGGAATTTATACCAGTTGGTTTCTTTATATTTTCCTGGTTCTCTCCATGTGTAAATATCAGTTAAAGGGTCCCACCTGGTCAGAAATGAATCAGACTTATCTCTTAATCCTCTAACTTTTTCATTTACTGCTTCTTCAAACCATGCATATTCATCATATTCGGGTATTTCATATCCAAGCATATTTTGACTGAGTTCCATATATCGCTCAATACGTACCATTTTATTTGAGTTTGACTGATCAAGCTCTCCAATTGCAGATTGAAGTCCTTTGATCAACTGCTTTCGATCTGCGTTTAATGCTTTGGCAGAACATTTTTTATCAACATAAAGACGATATTTTGTAAAAATATTTCCTGCTGCTTGCATAAACCGTTCTTTGTTGTCTATTCTTGCATTCTTATCGAGAAGCCGTTTATCCTTCCATACAAGTGCAGGCCAGTCAGGATTGTGTCCTGCATCAGCATGTCCGATATTCGGAGCTATTTGCTCAAGAACCCCTGACATAGAATTAAATTCATTATAATAACCAATAAAATTTTGATGAGCCCATGTATCAACATAAGAATGGCTGGCAATTCCTATTCTATAAATGTTTTCGCTCTTAAGCGCACTATCTATAACATGATTTGCGTTTTCACTATCAGGCGTTGTATTCAGCCAGTGCAGAGTTCCATCTTTACGAAAGGCACCTTTATAAAGAGGTTCCCCAGGTATAAAATGAAATAATGGATAAATCCGAAATAATTTTGCTTTTGGTTTTAGAATATTCATGGTCTGGCTTATGTAGTTTCTATAATATTGAGCCTTGTCTTTATGAATCTCATAGATTATGTCATTGTCATCTACATATTGAGATGAATAAGCAATAGTAAATGCGTCATCTTCACCAAATCCTGCTTTTCCTGCAATAAGGAAAGTCATATAATAATGAAATTCAATGTCCATGATATTCTCCTTTTATTTATGAGCAAATCCCCATGAAAACGACAGACCAAATGCTTCTGCTCCTCCTACTCGCACAGCAGCAAGAAAAGCGGAGGCGCACCATTCTTTCATATGTGCTTTTGTAACCAGGTCGCTGTAAAATTTTATGTCTACCCTTTTCCTTTCTATTTCATTTCCAGGTTCTCCATAACCATACCAAAGGTCGTGAGGTAAACAACATTTATATGTGATATCCTCCCATTCACAACCAGTGAAGAAACCCATAACTTTATCAGGCAATCCGGAACATCCATCAAACTTCCATGTTTTATATTTGTCTGAACTGGATTCGATACGTTTAATCAGATAATCAAGTTTGAAGTGCTTGCACAATTCAAGTGCTTGCTCTGTGGTTATCATATCGTTGATTTTTGGAAGTTCCATTTTATCCTCATTTTTATAAGATCAAAACCGTTGGCTGTGTATGCGCCTGTGTTGATTGTTTGCTGGTTTCTATGAAAACAAAAGCGTAAGGTCTTCATTCTTCACATTTTAATCTGTCAAATGTGAAGACGCGACCCCTTTGCTTTCACTGTTATCTCCGGATTTCGTCCTTGGCCGATGCCTTTCTCCACTTTCGTGCCGTATATTTGTTTTTGCCGAAAAGTTGCAACACCGAATCAATATCTTGCCAGAGATTTTTACGTTTTCCCATGATAATACTGTGGCCTGCGTAGGCATACTTGTCAAGCGACTTTAAATCTTTTACAATCCCGGCTCGAATCGGATTTAAATGGATATAGCGCACCAGTTCCAGAAGGTATGTATTTTCCTGACACAAAATGGATTTGTAGCGATTTTGCCTCCGGCT
>JAYENE010000378.1:0-2371 GCA_034721935.1 Thermodesulfobacteriota bacterium | reverse complement strand
AACGAAGAATAAGAACCAAATTCAAAGAATATACAACTGAAATATTTCAATGGAAGAAAAAGAAGAAAATAGTATTGGTAGGATTCTAGACTGGTAAAAATGGCTGGGAATTAGTCCGGTGGTGACAGGTATAAATAATCCTTTTTTTGAAACCTTTGTTTTATACATTGTAATTGCTCCTTATTCCAAAGTTAAGGGAATTGATAAACGAAACAAATATAAAATTTTTATCAAATACAAAAAATTATAGCAATATTATTATTACATCAAGTGGTTTCTTTTGAAATGTCAAAAGCAGGTCGAAACATTTCGCATAAAATGATAATATGGATTGTTACCCTGTCAATCTTTGTCTGCTTTCCTCATATCACCCTTGCCATTGCAGAAGACCCCTTAAAAGATATGGATCTGAATTCTCTGACAGAGGACACCTTTGTTGAGGAAAAACCGAAATTCCTTTCAATCAGCGGTTATCTGGAAAGCCGCAACCAGTTAAGAGTAAAGGACGTGGATGAACCTATCTCCCTCAGACAACGGTTGTGGCTGGATTGTTATCTGGGTTAGGGTTGGATCAGGGGTTTTGCAAACGCTTATTTTGATTATGATCCTGCTGTTTGTGATTGGACGGATGATAAAAATGAGCTGTACTACCTGGAACTAAACGAGGTATATCTAACAATAGATACGGAACGAATAGATTTTATCTTGGGCAAGAAAATGATGCGCCGGGGACTAATTAGCCACGGACCCACACGGACTCACACAAACCAATATCTGGCCGACTCCGGTTATAAATAGGCTACCCCATTTCACGGGCCAAGCCTGCCTGCCATCGTGAGCGCCCAAACAAGGCTGGTGGGTTGGCCGGACTAAACGTCTGTGTCTTTTTGTGTGGGTCTGTGGCTAATCCTTTCCTTTGAAATCAGCGACAAGTTTCTTGACGACGATTTAACGGCAGAATTTCGAGGTATGTATTTTACCAGCCCTGTCTGCGTGCGGCTTGCCTCTACCTGTGCGGGCGAACCGCACGCAGACAGGCGCACAGGCAGGAATGACGGATCGGCCTGTGAGATCTTCGCAGAATATAAAATCCGCGACAACTGGCATATCGCTCCTGGATATATGTCTTTCAGCGGCCCTAAAAACTCTCGCCTGGGCCAGTTCAAAAATAATGATATGGTCTATTTGAGATTGAGGTATAGTTTTTAAAGACTGCTTTATTGCAAAAATTTCTCAGGGGTCAAGACAGTGCCTGGGAAAATATTTTCAAAATGTAAATTATCCCAGGTAACCATTGTTGAAATGAAAGGTAAATGGCTCTTTGCAACCGAAACCATTAATGCATCACCCAGCGAGGTTTTAGTCTTAAGCAGATCAAAAAGCTCTTTAATACCTATGGTCGGAAAGTCAGTTTCAAGACTGGGCACAGGTAACACGCTGACCTGGTATCTGTCTTGAAAGTAGAACCATAATTCATTTAATTGTTTTTCGTTGAGATTGAATGAGAGAATGCCACAAAGTTCCAATAGGTTGACAATAGTGGTAAAACCGGTTCTTTTTTTGGCTATGTAATCAAGAAATCTCCGGTTTGTTTTGTAATAAACATCCCTTTTATATCGGAGGTCAATCACGAAGATATTTGTGTCAATCAAAACTAAGTCCTGTTTCGCATCCATTCTGTGGCCTCCTGCCACCCCTTAAATCCAGGCTTTGTTTTTTTGAGGGTTTGTTCAATATCCCTCCATGCTTCATCAAAAGACCTTAATTCTTTTAAGGCTTCCATCTTTTCCCCTTCCGGTGGAGCAATGACAGCTACAGATTTTCCCCGATAAGTAACAGTCAATCGTTCACCCGACCTTACCCTCCTGATGACCTCTCCTGTTTTTTGTTT
Source organism: Thermodesulfobacteriota bacterium (assembly GCA_034721935.1). Taxonomy (GTDB): domain Bacteria; phylum Desulfobacterota; class Desulfobacteria; order Desulfobacterales; family ETH-SRB1; genus Desulfaltia. Next base: position 480 of record JAYENE010000378.1, on the reverse strand, counting down.
CAATTGTTTGGCGGTTACTGTGTTCATAAAATCACCTCTAAGTAGTTACTTGAATTCTATAGTAATCACTTCAGATCAGCATGTCAAGGATATTTTTAACACATCAGCCTTATCAGTAACTACTCAGGTTGTTCCGCCAAAGCGCTCTGGCGGATTCATAGTTTACCCTTGAACCGTGAACTTGAGTAATTACAAAAAATCTTGACATAGAACTTTTCTTTTGTTAGGGATACCTAAATTTTTTAGTGGTATCAAACCCTGAAGGGATGTCTTACGGTTTTTCGTCTTAATTGAGCGGGAAAAAGTGAAGGCGTAACTTGGATTGCACAAACATCTGAGTTGCGCCTTTTTTTGTTTAACCTAAGTTGAGCGATTTATTGCGAAGATATGTGCCGAGATCTTGATGCATAAGGGTTTGCGAAAACCACAGGCATACCCGTGGATATGTCGAGGATTTTCGCGAATCCTTGATGCGCAAGA
>JAYENE010000377.1:0-2372 GCA_034721935.1 Thermodesulfobacteriota bacterium | reverse complement strand
TATTTGGTCGTCGTTATTTCTTAACGCTCACTAACATGCTCAAACAGTCAGCCGTTTTAAATTTAACTGCCCGCCACATCAGGTTGTTGGCAGGTTACTTTTTGAGTTTGTAAATTTCTGATAAAAATTGATGATTTCGTAAAAAGTCAAATTCGTCGAATGTGTCATTTCGACCGCAGGGAGAAATCTTATCTTTTCAATAGGTTGCAGAATAAGGATTTCTCGTTTCACTCGAAATGACAAGCCAGAGGGACTTTTTACAAATTTATCACAATTAACCTACTTGAAAAAATGTTTCAAGTCCTTTCTATATGTCCCATACTTGATTTCCTTTCCACATCCAAACCGGAATAGCATCACATGCCCCTGTTTTTCCCAATCTACCTCTGGAAATACTTCTCTATATTCCTTCCAGACATCACGCAAGAGCCTGCGGTGACTTTTCGCAAACCCAGCTTCTCCCTCCAGCTTCCATCTCAGCCAAAAAAGCGTTATAGCAGTCATGGGCTGCACGGAAATGCCTTTGCGGGTAATTTCCAGCCATACCCTTTCAAGCGCCTGTCCTCCCTTCAAAAAATCCTCAATCCCCATCCCCTCCACTGTCAACAAGGCAACTGCCGAAGAGTTCAGGATGGATTGGCAGGAATGTAACGCCGCCATCCTGCCCAGCCCCATGCGGTTTACAATATTCATCACATGCCAGGATTTTGTTGCTCTTAAGAAAACTTCTCCCGCAAGGCCTGCCTCCAGGTTTTTCAGCAGAAAGCCGTCTCTTGTCTCACGGGCCTCTTCTTCCGTGAAACGGAGCATCCTGTAAAGATGTTCGTGAAGAGGCCTGTGTTCCGTGCGGATGCGGTCCGTCTTGTAAATTATGCGCGCAACCTTTTTCAGCTCCGTGCGATCTGCAATTACCTGTAGATTGGCGCCCGGAACGATTTTCACCATATCTTTAAATTCTTGCAAGACTTTCTCGGGAATCGGCTTCCTGTCGTAGGGTTTCCTGTTCGTGTGCCTGCGCCATATAACGTCAAACAGGGGATCTTTGGGGACATCGGCGACATCAGGCAGGACTTTAGCCATCAGGTTTTCATCTTTTGCATCAGGCAGATAAACGATTTTTACCCTCAGTCCAAATCGCGTGGCTGCAATCTGCATATTTTCAAGAACAGCGCCGCAGGATATAATGGAAGCAATCTGATTGACATTGAAAAACGAATGATCCGCATCTCTGTCCAGATAAAGAAAGATCTCATTATCCTTAAAAGAAAACTTCCATGGCTGGGCATTGTCTCCGGAAGGCGCTTGTATGCCCGCCTTTATTATGTATCGGATGACTTCCTCGGGCGCTTTATCCGGTGTCACCTTGAGTGCGGGCAATTCAGGTGGTAATGGACTGTACCGCCCTTTATTTTTTCGCAGCAACATTTTGACAACCTTGAACTTTACCCGCTGAACCGGGTTGCGGTTTCCGCCAAATAAATACCCCTTGCGGTACTTCTGCGAGTAAGGATCGAACTGGAAAAAATGCGGAACCGGCTTGACCCCTCCCTTGTTAAGAATAATCCGTACTGCCTCGGCAGCCGCCATGCCTGCGCATATCTGGCAGGCTATGTTCAAAGAAGGACCGGCTTTCGACTCAAGATCGACGCTGGAAAGGTCCATGTATTTGATATGTGTGGCTCTTGGGGCAAGACCAAGGGCAAAGGAAAGATACTGATCCTGTGGAGACATTCCTTCAATAATGTTGAAATATTCATCAAAACTCATACCTTCGTGGGGAGAAAATATGAGCATAGCAGAACTGAATCCGAGGGGGCCGGCCGTAATCACATAAATTCCCTTTTCACGCGCCCGGTTAAAGAGAAGCCTCCTTGCATCAAAGTTAAAGAAATCAAGGCCATCCATGACCACCTGGACGCCATCGAGGAAATCGTCTAGGTTAAGGCTGTTGATGCCCTCAGGGAACCGCTTGATCTCAAGGTAGGGATTGATACTAAGAGCCTGCTCTACCATTACCTCCAACTTGGGCCTGCCAAAATCAGGAATTCGTGCCCCGAACTGACGGTTTACGTTTACCGGTTCATACGAGTCAAAATCAGCAAGGTGAAATTTGCACACGCCCGTCCTGACCAGCGTTATCAAGTGCAGACCTCCCACACCTCCCATTCCGGGGATTGCCACTTTAGCATTGGAAAGCTTATCTTGCTCCGCCTGGGTAAGAAGGCCGATATTGCGTGAGAAAGCTTCGGCCATGTATTCTTCCCTGGTATTCAGTCCAAATTCTTTTATTTTATTTAAGAGAGAGTTTTTGTCCATTTTAATCTCCAATATTTTTTTTCACCGCGAAGAGCGCAAAGAACGCAAAGAAATTA
>JAYENE010000376.1:0-10292 GCA_034721935.1 Thermodesulfobacteriota bacterium | reverse complement strand
TTACCACTATTTCTTTATAGTTATGGCAAGTTCTTTCTTTACGATTTCTTATTCGTGAGTTTTTCCTGGTTTAAATTTGATTATACCTGAAGCGCATTTATTTTCAAAAAGCTAAAGTGTTACAACTGCCCGCCACATCAGGTTGTTGACAGGTTATTTTTTAGAGTTTGTAAATTTCTGAAGAATGGATTATCGACTCTGAAGGGCGTAATTTGAAATTCAAGAGGGAAACTCTATTAAACTACGGAATGAACAGGTGGGGCTTGAACAAGGCATACAGTGTATGGCCAACATCTGAATTGATAAGAAGCTTGTGCTCCAAAGACTTTTGAAGAATGGGAAGACTTCTATTTCAATAATGCACAACAAAAAAAGAAAAATGGCGTCAGAATTACAAGGGGGCGACATAGGGGATGTCCATTGGATTATTAGTTTACAGTAGTTTTTTGGGTAAAAGCCAACCTTGCTGAATATATTCTTTACGTTTTTTCTGATTTCTGCCATAATTTTTAATTTTCACCTGACTAAATGTCCTTCTGGACAGCGAGGCGGGGGTGATTTAGGATACCATCTGATTGAAATTACAAGTCGAAGTGATTGAGAATAAACAAACAGATGGAGAAATATAAATGACATCAGACTCTTGGAAAGCACGAAAGGTAGTAATAGTAGGCGCAGGGGCCGTCGGCTCGACTTTTGCCTATGCTTTAGCTCAGAGCGGCATATCCGACGATATCTCACTGGTCGACCAGAACCATGAATTGGCGCAAGGACAAGCGCTGGATCTTGCCCATGGTGTTCCATTTTTTCCGTCGGTGACGATCCATGCCGGCGGAGCCGAAGATTACGCGGATGCACAGGTGATCGTCATAGCAGCCGGGGCTAAGCAGCAGTCAGGCGAATCGCGTCTCGATCTCCTTCAAAGGAATGCTGCCATTACAGAAAGTATCGTTGATGACATTGTCAGGGAAAAATCTGAGTGCGTAATAGTATTAGTGAGCAATCCCGTTGATGTGCTTACATACATTGCTCTCAAACGGACAGAATGGGATCGAGGTCGCGTTCTTGGGTCGGGCACAGTATTAGACAGCGCCCGCTTGAGATATTTCCTGAGTCAGCGTTGTGACATCGACGTACACAACGTCCATGCCTACATTTTGGGCGAACACGGTGACAGTGAGTTTGCCGCTTGGTCCATGAGCAACATTGCAGGCATCCCCATCGACGAATACTGTCCTATTTATGCGAAATGTGACGATTGGAAAGCTGAGCGCCATGCCCTTGTTGAGAAAGTGAGGAGTTCTGCATACCATATTATCGATTACAAGGGGGCTACGTATTTTGCAATCGGCCTGGCCCTTGTACACATTGTTGAAGCCATTCTCCGAAATCAAAGAACTGTCCTAACAGTGTCAACCCTTCTTACGGGTGAATATGGTGTTGACGATGTGTGTTTGAGTGTGCCTGCTGTGGTCTCTCGATCAGGGGTGGAGCGTATAGTAGAAGGTAAATTATCGAAGGTCGAACGTAAATCTCTTGCACAATCCGCCTTAGTCCTAAAGGACACATTAGCAAAGTTGCGATAAGAGGGGGGGACATATGTGGATTCCGGTCCTTATCATAACTTGACAGTTCTATGAATTATATGATAGAAATATTAAAAATTTTTGTAACATTTTTCACCACAAAGGGTTAATCTATGCAGCGAAAAAGTACATTTTTTATGTTAAGCGCTTCAGGCTCTCCGGTAAAACAGGTAACTGTTTCCAGAACATTTTTACGTTTTTCAGGCCTTTTTGTCACAGCCTGCATTATATTTTTTGTCTTTGCAATGTATGACTATTATGATGTTAAGCTGAAATTATCAAATATCAGAGGGATGGAGAGCGATATTTCCGAGCAATCTGATACAATAGTCTCCCAGCGCAAGCAGATTAAAACATTTGCAGATGAGATCAATTCCTTAAAGTCAAAATTGGTTGATCTAAACAGTTTTGAAAAACAGCTCAGGATTATTGCCAATATTGAAAAACCTGCTGATCAGGAAAACCTTTTTGGCGTTGGCGGTTCAACACCTGGTGATCTTGATACACAGATTCCGCTTACTGATAAGCACAACAGCCTGGTTCGCGAAATGCATGAGCAGACCAAGCAGCTTGATTTTGCCTCAATAAATCAAAAACAAGGGTTTGAGTCGCTGTTAAAATATCTTGAAGATCAACAAAACCTTCTTGCCTCAACACCTGCTATACGCCCGGTAAGCGGGTGGACATCATCAAGATTCGGATACCGCGTATCCCCGTTTACTGGTTTGCGCGAATTTCACAAAGGCTTGGATATCGCTACCCGGACAGGCACTCCTATAGTTGCCGCTGCCGATGGTGTCGTAACATTTGCCGGCAGAAAAGGCTTGCTTGGCAAAACGATTATTATTGATCATGGCCATGGAATGGTTACCCGTTATGGCCATGCAGACAAGCTATTAAAAAAACGTGGCAAAGCTGTAAAGAGGGGGGATACTATTGCGCTTGTCGGCAATACAGGGCGAACCACCGGCTCCCATCTCCATTATGAGGTTCGCCTTAACGGGATTCCGGTTAATCCTGAAAAATACATACTTAATTAGAAACCTTTGCAAAATGTCCCCTTTTGCCCAAGTATAATTTTGAGTTTTTAATTTTGAATGCCCGCCGTGTTCGCGCCCGTCGCGGCAGGAAGGGAAAAGTCCGATTTTAATTCAAAATTTAACATTCAAAATTAACAATTTTCTATATATTCCTCAATTCGCAATTCTTCAATTTATTTATCAATCATGCGCTTCCCTGGCCCCTTATTAAATTGTTCATAGACATTTTGTAAATTTTATCTTATTATTACCTAAATTGAGCGATTTTTTACTCGATCTGCACCAATCTCTTGCGCATCAAGGATTCGCGAAAATCCTCGACATATCCACGGGTATGCCTGTGGTTTTCGCAAACCCTTATGCATCAAGATCTCGGCACATATCTTCGCAATAAATCGCTCAACTTAGGTATTATAAAAATTGTCAAATAGTTGAGTTGTCGAGTTGTAACTTCTCAATAACATCTGGCGATATTCGGAATTACAGCCGTAGGGGCGGGTTTATCCCGCCAGAATCGACTCGGCAGGCGGCGTAAAGCCGCCCCTACGAGAGATTTCTCATCACACGACCAACTAATTGACAAAACATCGGTAGATGCTATTGCCCGAACTTATTGAGAAGTTACTTAAGATTAAGGTATTTATTAGGAGTATTTTATAGATAATGTTTAAATTTTTGACAAAAGTATTTGGAAGTAAAAACGAACGGGAATTAAAAAAGTTTCAACCTGTCGTAGATAGGATTAATGCTCTTGAACCAGAAATGCAGGCCATGAATGATGACCATCTAAAAGGCCAGACAGTTTTGTTTAAAAAGCGACTTGAAAATGGGGAATCCCTTGAAGATATTCTTCCCGAAGCATTTGCAACAGTAAGGGAGGCTTCCGTGCGCACTCTCAAGATGCGTCATTTTGATGCCCAGCTTATTGGCGGAATTGTTCTGCATGAAGGTAAGATTGCCGAAATGAAGACAGGTGAAGGAAAAACACTGGCTGCCACCCTGCCGGTATATTTAAATGCTCTTTCAGGCAAAGGAGTGCATATTGTAACGGTGAACGATTATCTGGCAAAGCGTGATACAGGATGGATGGGGCAGATTTACAATTTTTTAGGCCTCTCTGTTGACTCATTATTGCACGGCATGGATGATGCTGAACACAAAAAGGCTTACAACGCAGACATTACCTATGGCACAAACAATGAGTTCGGTTTTGACTATCTGCGGGATAATATGAAGTTTGAGAGAGATTCAATTGTCCAGCGGGAACTCAATTTTGCCATAGTGGATGAGGTGGACAGCATATTAATTGATGAGGCAAGAACACCGCTTATTATATCCGGGCCTGCTGAAAAATCGACCGATCTATATTACCAGGTAAACAGGATAATACCGAGCCTTGCGCGAGACAAAGATTACGTTATCGATGAAAAATCCCGAACATCGGTTATGACCGACAAAGGAATCGCAAAAGCTGAAAGCATTCTTAAAGTAGATAATCTATATGATCAAAAAAATATTGAGCTTCTTCATCATATTAACCAGGCGCTAAAGGCTCATACCCTCTTTAAACGCGATGTTGATTATATTGTTAAGGATGGCGAGGTAATTATAGTAGATGAGTTTACAGGTCGCCTTATGCCGGGACGTCGCTACAGTGAAGGGCTGCACCAGGCCCTTGAAGCCAAGGAAAACGTCAGGATAGAAAACGAAAACCAGACTCTAGCTACAATTACCTTTCAAAACTATTTCCGTATGTATAACAAACTTGCCGGCATGACAGGTACGGCCGATACCGAAGCCGCTGAATTTAAAAAGATTTATAATCTTGACGTTATAGTTATTCCCACCAACCAACAGATGATAAGGGCCGATTTTCCTGATGTTATTTATAAAACCAGGAAAGAAAAATTTGAAGCAGCCTTGAATGAGATAATCGAGAAGCATAAAATAGGTCAGCCTGTTCTTGTAGGTACGGTTTCAATCGATGTTTCGGAAAATTTCAGCAAACAGTTAAGAAAAAAAGGCATCAAGCATTCTGTGCTTAATGCAAAAAACAATGAAAAAGAGGCGGAGATTATTGCTATGGCAGGCCAGAAAGAGGCGGTTACAATTTCAACAAGCATGGCAGGCCGCGGAACAGACATAGTGTTAGGTGAAGGAGTGGTTGAGTTAGGCGGGTTACATATCCTTGGCACAGAAAGGCATGAAAGCAGGCGCATTGATAATCAGCTCAGAGGTCGTTCAGGAAGACAGGGCGATCCTGGATCGTCCCGTTTCTACCTTGCTCTGGAGGATGATCTTCTCCGTATATTCGGCGGAGAACGCATGACATCGATTATGGACAGGCTTGGCATGGAGGAGGGGGAGCCGATTGAACATAATCTTATAAGTAAAGCAATAGAAAATGCCCAGGCAAAGGTTGAAGGGCACAACTTTGATATCCGTAAGCAGATTATCGAGTATGATGATGTAATGAACCAGCAAAGGGAGGTTATATACAGGCAGCGTCGCGAAGCTCTGAACGGCAAAAGTTTGAAAAGTTCTATTGTTGATATGATTTGTGAAAAGGCCGAACATATAGCCGGTATATTTGCCGATGAAAAGGCCCTTCCTGAAGAATGGGATATGGACGGGCTCAACGAAGCAGTATTTAAGCAGTTTAACTTTCGCCTGGGCAGGATAGATGATGACACATTGGATGGTTTAACCGGGGAGGGGCTGGCCCAGTTGATTTCTGACGCTGCCATAAAGGTATATGATGAAAAGGAGGCCGAAATAGAGGCGGAAAATATCAGGAACCTGGAACGGGTTGTAATGCTGCAGACTGTTGACAACCTGTGGAAGGATCATCTCCTCAGTATGGATCATCTGAAAGAGGGCATTGGTCTTAGAGGCTATGCTCAGCAAAATCCTTTGATTATTTATAAAAAAGAAGGGTTTGAAATGTTTCAGGATATGATTTCCAGGATCAAAGAGGAGACTGTTGGAATTCTGTTTAGAGTGCAGATAGCGGAACCTGAAAAGATTGGTAGTTTAAGAAGGTCGGCAGAGCAAAATCTTGTATTTTCCAGCGGAGATGATACTGAGAGAAAAAAACCGGTCAGACGGACGCAAAAGAAGATTGGAAGGAATGATCCGTGCCCCTGTGGGAGCGGAAAGAAGTATAAGAAATGCTGCGGAAGGTAAGGCCGGAGGCCGGAGGTTGGAAGTCAGTAGGGAGTAAGGAGTAAGGAGTAGGGAGTAGGGAGTAGTGATTCCATCAATCAACAATCCAAAGAGTTAAGGCTATGAGTGATTACAGCGCTGAAACAGATGATAGTGTGCTTTCAGAGACCATGGATGAGGTTAAGGAGCCATCCATGTACAGAGTATTGCTTCATAATGACGACTATACCAGTATGGAGTTTGTTGTGGATATCCTTCAATCTGTATTTAATAAATCAATGGAACAGGCAACACTCATTATGCTGAAAGTCCACAATGAAGGGATAGGGCTTTGTGGCGTTTATACATATGAGGTTGCTGAAACAAAGGTTGGCACAGTTGAAACACTGGCCAGTGGAAACGGATTTCCGCTTAAATGCACCATGGAGAGAGAGCTTTGAGGAGGAGTAGGGAGTAAGGAGTAAGGGGTAGGGAGTAGGGCAAGGCTTCAGCCTTGCGTGTAGATTGGGGTGACTATGGGCTCGGCAAAAAATAACTTTACATTTCTTTGCGCCGATGCATTCCGCCTGACTGCGTTGCGAAAATTCTGAATATGCTTGATATTCATGCTTTTTCGCGCCTTGTCAGCCGAGCGCCTCAACACCTGAAGTTGCGAACTTATTTTTTGCCGAACCCTAAGGGTTACGAAAGCTGGACTTTTTGCAAAGATTTCGGAGAGAGATTAGATTATGATAAGTAAAGAATTAGGCGCAGCTCTGGGCTTTGCGGCCAGAGAAGCAAAAAAAAGACGCCATGAGTATCTCTGTTTAGAGCATGTGCTTTTTGCTGTCTTAAATGATAGCGCCGGCATAGAAATTATCGAGAGCTGCGGCGGTAATGTAGAAAATTTACGCAAAGTCGTAGAGGATTTTTTAAGCAACGAGATGGAGAGTGTTCTGGAAGAGACCGGGTATGTGCTTCAGCAGACAATCGGTTTTCAAAGAATGATTAAAAGGGCGGTTGGCCATGTGCGTTCGGCTGAGAAGCAGGAGGTTACTGTAGGGGATATACTGGCTTCCATGTTTGAGGAAAAGGATTCCTATGCCGCATATTTTCTGGCAAAGGAGGGTATTACCCGGCTTGATGTTTTACATCACATTTCCCATGAAGCTTCAGATAGTTATGTCCAGAATGGGCCGGGTGGATTTGTTAAAACAGGCAGACAAACAAAAAAGAAGAAAATAGACCCTCTTGAGGTTTTCACAATAGATCTTGTTAAAAGAGCTTCCCTGGGAAAGCTTGATCCGCTTATTGGCCGCAGCCTTGAACTGGAGCGCACCGTTCAGGTTCTCTGTAGAAGGCGGAAGAACAATCCTGTATATGTTGGGGATCCTGGTGTTGGAAAAACCTCAATGGTCGAGGGGCTGGCTATAAAGGTTCATGAGGGTTCTGTCCCGGACCTGCTCAAAGATGTCAGTATATTTTCACTCGATCTTGGGGGACTGCTGGCCGGCACGAGATTCCGCGGCGATTTTGAGCAGCGTTTAAAGGGGGTTCTTGCGGCGCTGAGTAAAAAAAAGGATGCGATTTTATTTATTGATGAGATCCACACGATTGTCGGGGCCGGGGCCACAAGCAGCGGCTCAATGGATGCATCAAATATCTTAAAGCCGGCCCTTGCAACAGGTGAGCTGCGCTGCATCGGCTCTACAACCTATGAGGAGTTCAAGAATCACTTTGAAAAGGATCGCGCTTTATCCCGACGTTTTGAGAAAATTGAAATCGCAGAGCCTTCTGTTTCAGAATCTTTTAAAATTTTAAAGGGTCTTAGATCGGTTTATGAAAAGCATCATGGTATTGTTTTTACTGATCAGGCGCTTAAGGCTGCCGCTGAGCTGTCAGCAAAATATATTAATGACCGTTATCTGCCGGATAAAGCGATAGATGTGATAGACGAGGCCGGGGCGTTTGTAAGGCTTTCCGGCCATTCCAGGCGAAAGAGAATCAATCCGTCTGATATTGAAAAAATCGTTGCCAAAATGGCCAGAGTGCCGGCCATGACTGTGACTACATCTGATAAGGCAAAATTAGCCAATTTTGAAGACAGGCTGAAACAGGTTGTTTTTGGGCAGGATGCTGCCATTAAATTCCTTGCTACTTCAATAAAACGTTCTCGCGCAGGCCTTGGTGTCCCTGATAATCCTATTGGATCATTTTTGTTTACAGGCCCGACCGGTGTTGGGAAAACAGAAGTGGCCAGACAGGTTGCGAGGGTTCTCGGTGTCCGGTTTATACGTTTTGATATGAGTGAATATATGGAAAAGCATGCTGTAGCACGCCTTATAGGAGCTCCTCCCGGGTATATAGGCTTTGAACAGGGAGGCCTTTTAACAGACGGCATAAGGAAACATCCATACAGCGTTTTACTTCTTGATGAAATTGAGAAAGCTCATCAGGACATGTATAATATTTTGCTACAGGTTCTGGACCATGCAACCCTGACAGATAATAGCGGGAAGAAGGCAGATTTCAGAAAAGTAATTATTATTATGACTTCAAATGTCGGGACCAGGGAAATGAGCGTTCAGACAATCGGCTTTGGCGAATCGGAGTTTGATGATGCATTTAAAGGAAAAAAAGCGGTTGAAAGATTTTTCAGCCCGGAATTTAGAAATCGTCTTGACGGGATAATTCATTTTAATTCATTAACGCCTGAGATTATGGAAAAGGTCGTTGATAAGTTCATGGCCGAGATTAACGGGCAGCTTGCCGCCAAAAAGGTTTTTTTAACCATCTCTTCCGGTGCCCGGACATGGCTGGCAAAAAAAGGATATGACCCGCAATATGGGGCAAGACCTCTTTCCAGATTGTTGCAGACAGAAATAAAGGATATACTTTCCGAACAGATTCTTTTTGGCCGGCTTGAAAAGGGCGGCAGGGTTTCTATCGATGTCGAAGAAGATAGGTTGAGCTTTGCGTATGGATAAGGATTGATGATTGTTGATTTATGATTGTCGATTGAAAAGATGAAAGAAAAGATGAACATTGAACGTCGAACGTCCAACATCGAACGTTGAATAAGGTATTCTGTCAATTTATAAACTGGCGGAGCGAAGCGACATCATTATTCGACGTTCGACGTTCGACGTTCGACGTTCAATGTTCGACATTCATCTTTTAATATGTTCGACGTTCATTTTTCAAAATAACTCCGTATGGCATAAATGCAACGTGTGAACGTTTACAAAATAACTTAGCGCTTATGGGGTCGGAGATCAGTTTATGTAGGGTGCATTTTATGCACCAGTGCTGTGCATAAAATGCACCCTACATGCCTACACATTCACGCAAATTTTCTTGAACCGCAGAATATCGAACAAGGAACCGCAGAATATCGAAGTGAAAAACTAACTTCTGCGGTTCGAAATTCCTTGTTCGACATTCGATATTCAAAAAGCATTATAGTTTTTCTTAAGCTAACACTATTGCCCCTGAACCCCTGAACCCCTGAACCCTGAACCTTTTATTAAACAAATGCCCATTTTTTTATTGTCTGATGAAATAAAGTTTCCCCCTCCCAATCTTGCGCGAAAGAACGGTTTACTGGCTGTTGGCGGCGATTTAAGTCAGGATCGTCTTTTGCTTGCTTACAGCATGGGTATCTTTCCATGGTATTCAGAGTCAGAACCAATTTTATGGTGGTCCCCTGACCCGCGTCTTGTCTTGTATCCTGATGAAATAAAGGTTTCAAAAACATTAAAAAAGGTTATACAAAAGGATATATTTCATATAACAATTGATCAGGCTTTTAATCAGGTTATAACATCCTGCGCCCGGATTCGGTTGCAGAATAATGAAGGGACCTGGATTGTTGATGATATGATAAAATCTTACTGCAAACTCCACGAATCAGGTTTTGCCCATTCAGTGGAGGCATGGCATGAAGGGGAGCTGGCCGGAGGATTGTATGGTGTTTCCCTTGGAAGATGTTTTTTCGGAGAATCGATGTTCACACGAATCAGCAATGCTTCAAATGTGGCTTTTGTTTTTCTAACAGAGTATCTGAAAAAGTTATCATTTGATATGATAGACTGCCAGGTTTCCACAGAGCATCTAATAAATTTCGGAGCAAGGGAGGTACCGAGAAAAGACTTTTTGTGTGAGCTTAAACAATCGTTGAAAACGCCGACTAAAAGAGGCCGCTGGAAATGTAATTTTAAATTTTAAATTTTGATGAAGCCGCAAAAAGGCGCAAAATTCACAAAAAAGGAAATTGACATGTAATAACTTAAAGGGTTTATAAGCCATAATGTAATTTCTCAATAATTTCGGGCAATCTCCGGAAACAGTGGTTTTTTCTACTCGTTCCCATGCTCCAGCGTGGGAATGCATACCATATGGGTTCCCACGCTGGAGCATGGGAACCAGACATAAACACCTGCTGACTGAGAATCAACCTGAAATTAGCCGTCCGGACTTATTGAGAAGATACAATTGCAGAGCTTGTTGCCCTGACAATGTA
>JAYENE010000375.1:6304-10297 GCA_034721935.1 Thermodesulfobacteriota bacterium | reverse complement strand
TCGGTAAGGTTTATATATTCCTGAAGCAGGGCATGGGGCGACATTCTTGGGCCGCTGTCTGTTCGCTTTTTATCAAGGCTGTCATTAAAACCAACAATATGAATCGGGAACCTGTCAAGATTGGCTGTGCGGTGGCTGACTGCATACGATTTTCCATGAACGGTTTCCGCTTTTGAGAGCTGGGCATCATATCCGAATAATCCAAGCAAAGGGATAATCCAGTATTTTCTTGTTTCCGTGGTTCCATATTCCTGTTCAGCAACTCTTTCTTTCTGCCTTTTGAATATCCGCCATAAATCCTGAGCATCTGCCCATGCCCTTGCGATTTCATCCTTGACCTTTATTTTTGTGTCAAAGCCAAAATCTTTGGCAAGCTGTCCGCCAATATCTCCCTGCTCGATCTTGTCAAGAATATCCGCAGAAAGTACGGCGCCTTCTATGCGTATGGTTGTGTATTTCATTGTTTAGGGTTCAGGGTTCAGGGAATGCTACCATTTTTTCTTACCATACTTACGAATCTTTTCTTTTACTATATACCCGATTTTCTTTTTCGGTTTATTTTCAACAGCTAATATTTGATCTAAAGTTTCAAATACAATTCTAAACCGTTCTTCAGTTATCTGTTTAAGTCCTTCCAATTCCCTTCTGATATCTTTGTTATCAAGAAGCGCTTCACGTAGCTTGGTAAATGTCCGCATAATCTGAATATTAACATGAATCGCACGTTCGCTTTTTAGAACACTGGAAAGCATGGCCACTCCTTGTTCAGTAAAAACCATGGGTAAATATCTGGCTCCACCCCAACTTGAGGTCACAATTTGTGACCTCAAGTTTTTAAATTCATCCCTGGTTAGTTCAAACATGAAATCAGCAGGAAATCTATCGGAATTCCTCCTAACCGCCTGTTTTAAAACTTTAGTTTCAACAGCGTAAAGCTCTGCCAGATCCCTGTCCAGCATTACTTTCATATTGCGTATGAGGTAAATTTTACTCGCAATTCTTTCTATAGGTATCATTTTGTTCATTATGCACCTTTTTAATTTCCTCTGTCCGGCAATAAAATATATACTCCCATCAGATCCATTGGGAGAACAGGTTCTACAACCTTGAATCTCTTTCCGCCCATGACTTTTCTGAACCTTTCATGGGCCTCAATTAGAATTTCGGCTCTTTTAAGGGCAATTTTGTCAAATTCATCTCCAAATTCGGAAATGTTTTCCATTTCATTTTCAAGAAAGCTTGCTTTTGCCTGATTTGTAATATTGGCAGATGGAACAGCATGTGCCATCAGTTTTTTAATTTCATCTTTATCCAAAAATGCATTATCCGAAGGGCTTGCTCTGTAGCCCCATAAAAGCATTTCCTCAGCCACAAACTGATCTTTGCTATGCTTTTCCTCGATAACGTTTCTGACCCTGAAAAGTAGAAGTGTTGTTTTAATATTAACATCCCTGCATTTTATTACCGCCGACCTGGCAGGATCGTAATCAGTGTCGCTGCTTAATGCATTTGCCATAAGGTACTGGCATAGTTGCTCAACAAAAACATGATTTCTGCCAAGGTATAAATATCCTTCGGGAGTGGGTGAGAAAAAGCTGACCTTGAGCTGTTTTTTCGAAGGAAGCGCGCTTCTTAAAACAGGCGGAAGGTTTGCGGTATAGAGCGTATAGCCGTTGGCTTTTTTGTCTTTTGTTATCTGAACACCAAGTACGTTCATCAGAGATTCAGTGACAAAAGATTCAACAGCTTCAGGGTTTCCGATGGCCTCATCTGCCTGCTTGAGATCCTGCTCGATTTCATTTGCCTTTATTGCATGCTGGGCAAAGATGGTTCTTGAAGCTTTTTCACGGTCTGCCGCCTTTTCAATTGCCTTTGTCGCAATAAGCTCCTTTTGTCTGACTTCATCGATTTTGGTAAAATCAAATGTAAGCTGCTTTGCATCACGCCTTTTTGCCGCAGCTTGTGAATCTGAAATAACAGCCTGAAGAACTGAATCCATAAGGGATTTACTGTCTTCGGGAAATGGTATGGAAATTCCGGTGGAACGTCTGATCTCCCGCACCTTTCTTAAAAGCACTTTCAGCACAACTCCGTCTATCGGGTTGGTTATGCCGTACAAAAGGTATGCCTTGACTTGTTTTGCTCTCTGGCCGTAACGATCAATTCTTCCCTCACGCTGTTCCAAACGGTTCGGGTTCCAGGGAAGGTCATAATGCAGCACTGCTGTAAACTGATCCTGAAGGTTTATTCCTTCGCTCAGGCAGTCGGTAGCGACAAGAACCTTTTTGGGTGATGATTCCATATCATCGATTCTTGCCTTTCTGACTTCGTCAGGGTCTTCACTTGTAATAACCTGAACATTGATTTTTTTCAGATTTGCTTTAAGAATATTTCCAAGGTAATTGGCTGTTCTTATAAAACGGCAGAATACAACAGGATTGTAACCCTCTTTTAGCCACCTGCCAACAATTTCCAAAGCCCGGGTTGCCTTAAAATCATGCTCTACGCCATGAAGTTCACTAAGCTGAGCGGCAAGTTTATTAAGCTTTTTGTTCTCAGTGTCTGTCCAGTCTGTTTTATTTATAATTCCGGTCGGTGCATAATCCTTTGCGCTGTCATAATCATCATCCATGATCGGATTTGCATCTGTGTCAACAACATCGTCAGCATCGTCGGAAGCGGCTTGCTTTTTTATCCGATTTGTTATTCGGTTTTTTATCATTTCAACGCCTGCGGCAGGGCTGGACATTACACCCCTGAGCAAAGCAAGGGCCGACCAGTATCTTATGCGTTTTCGGCCTTCATGAAGATCGCCGCTTCTTGTCAGACCAAGCGCAAAATCGAGGATATCATCATAAAAAGCTGAATACTTTTTTGACAGGTCATACTGGAATTCTCCGGCATCCCGCCTGGGAAAAGGGGTGTCTTCGTTCATCCACTTTTCAACATCAGCCCGCCTTCTCTGGACATAATATTTTGCAAGATCCCTGCGCTGGTTCTGAGTGGCGGCTGGAAGATCAAGAGACTGATATTCAGGCTTTATTAAACTGAGAAGAGATCTGAACTGCTCTGCCTTGCCGCTGTGAGGAGTTGCGGTAAGATACATTATATGCTGTCCGGGCTTTTTTGCAATATCTCTTATGAGTTGATACCTTTGCTGCTGGACAGCCTTTGCGTTTGCTGCAACCGAGCAGGTATGGGCTTCATCCACAATAATAAATTCCGGGCATTCCTGAATAAAAACCTGCCTGCGCTGATCCGATTTAATATAATCAATTGAGATAACCTGATATGGATAATGGTGAAATACGCTGGTATCCCCTGGAATCTCCCTATCCAGCCTTGCCTGTGTATTTGACCTGATGACAACTGCATCAATACCGAATTTATCTTTAAGCTCCGCCTGCCACTGTTCGCATAAATGGGGCAGTACAATAACGGCAAAACGTTTGATTACTCTTCGTTCAAGAAGCTCCTTTAATATTATCAGAGCCTCGATTGTTTTGCCCACGCCGACATCATCCGCAATTAACAGCCGTATGGGACTCTCCTGCTTGAGGGCCATGATAAGCGGAACCATCTGGTATGATCGCGGCCTGAACGAAAACTTTGCCAGAGACCTGAAAGGGCCTGCGCCGTTTCTAAAGGAGAGCCTGGCAGCATTATAAAGCAGCCTGGCGGAAGCAATATCTCCCAGATCTTTTGCGGAAGGATGTGGAAAGCTTGTGGATTCAATCCTGTCATCGGCAAAAACAAGGGGCAGATAAATGCCTGTTGTCTCTTCCTCTGATCCGCCAAGCGGTTTTAGCAAAACCAGCTTGTCGTCATTTGAAGGGAGGACAACCCAGTCCCTATTTCTTGCTGTAACCAGTGATCCTGCTTTGTATTTCATGGATTTATCCTAATCATTCACCACGGAGAGCACAGAGTACACAGAGAATTACAAGCGCCTTCAAACTCTATTTTTCTCGTTCCCATGCTCCAGCGTGGGAA
>JAYENE010000375.1:0-6204 GCA_034721935.1 Thermodesulfobacteriota bacterium | reverse complement strand
ACCAGTGATCCTGCTTTGTATTTCATGGATTTATCCTAATCATTCACCACGGAGAGCACAGAGTACACAGAGAATTACAAGCGCCTTCAAACTCTATTTTTCTCGTTCCCATGCTCCAGCGTGGGAATGCATACCATATGGGTTCCCACGCCGGAGCATGGGAACCAGGCCAAAGTAGTTGACACTTTTATTGGAGCTAAAAATTGTAAATTGTAGAAGAGGCTTCCAGCCTCTTAAATCAGCGGCAGGATGCCGCTGCCACTTTTCAATCAAGTGTAAAGTAAAAATAAAGGATGCCGATTTATTTTACCTTTTTAAAAATATCCGGCCTTTTGCCGATTATATCTTCTAATTTGTCCTGATAATAATATACAAAAACCTGTTCCCCTCTGTTCATGATGGCAGCACGCTGGTTTCTGTCTTTTTTCTTAACTTCAGGCTCATCATGTGGGGTTCCATCGCAGAAAACCCACACATCAGGTTCATAGAAAAAATCCGGTTTGCAGTAAATGCCGTCAACGGTTCCTTGTGTGGCATCCGGTAGTTTAAGACCGTTATCATGAAGATAATTTAAAAATTTAAGTTCAGTTGAAGAATTTGGATCAATCCCTTTTAAGAGCTGCTGATACTGCTCTTCATAATCTTCGAACATTTTGCTGGTAATGATTTCAACATCACATACTTTGAGCTTTTCAAGGGCATCCTTAATTTCAAACCGGTTGATCACATCATGATATCTCTGGTTATAATAGTTCAGAAGATCATCATAAGAGGCTTCATCATTGTAAGTTTTATCGTCAAAGCGGCATATACTGATTGCTTCTGAAATGACATTTTTAAATACATCCTTGTCTTCGATAAACTGTGATAACACGCCAAGGCTTCCTTCTGAAGCCTCATACAGAAAAATATTTGGCTGTGATTCATCTCCCATAAGTTCTGCGCCGATTTCTCTTGGCTCAACCTGAAAAACATTTTCTACTGCGCGCTTGAGAGCATATTGCAAAGTAATAACGCCAGCCGGAGTCAGGCCGAGTGATTTAATCGGCTCTATATACAGGGCATCTGCTGTATCATAAGTGACAAGTTTTATCCTCCTGACCGGTTCGGCTGATTCTGCATTATGATCAAAGGTTTCTTTCTTCCAGGCGCCTGTATTTAACCCCATTAAAAAGCCTTTTTCCTTTGACCGCCGCCATTTATTGTTGATCTGGACAAGGCGGGCGCATGGGAGAAACCGCACATATAAAAATTCTTCATCATCATTTTTAATTTTAGCCGTGCGGATATTATTTAGACCACCTGCGGGCATGGAAAAGTATGTTTTAATGTCGAATCCGCGGGAGAGCCTTTCCTCCTCTTCACAGGAAATCCTGTCTATTTCCCTTGTGCGGGTTTCAGCCATTTCAAGAAGGTCTGTAAATATTTCCTTATTTTCACCTCCGCTGAGCGAAACATTACTGAAAGGGCATATCTCGCAACTGTATTCATCACCCATCAGGATATAACCTGATTTTGTGCTGACTTTGGCGGGTTTTAAATGGGATTCCGACTCCTGTGAAAGGAGTTGCTCTATCTGGTACTTAGCGCCTTTATGATAAATAATATTTCGTGGGCCGAATTCTCTTAAGGCAATAAACCTCGGCCTTGATATATATTCGCCTGAATCTCCTATGGGAATATATGTTCTCATGGGCAGGCGTGTAAAATTATAACCAGGCAGGAAACCCTCTGCTGCAAGATACCGGTAAGGATAGAATTCCGACAGGCTGCTGTAAGATACTCTGTTTTCCAGAAGTTCCCTCTGCCTGATTGCTTGAGCCCAATTCCTTTTTGCCTCCTTCATCTGTTCGGAGCTGCTTGTATAAAGTCCGCTATCTGCTATTTTATGAGCTTCATTCAACTGTTTTTGTGCAGCAATATATAATCTTCTCCACCTATCCAGAGACCTGTCAAAACTTTTAGGCGCTAAGTCGATTTTTCTGTCTATCCATTCATCGTTCAGCCATGACAATGGCGCTGATTTCATGTCTTTAAGGTCATTAACCACTTTTTCAAAAACAGACTTTATTTCTGTTTTTGACTGCCGGCCTAAATTTAGTTGCTCCTTAATTTCAGATAAAAGCGGGAGGTTTTCTTTGTCATCTTTATCGAGAAGATCGATCAGATGCTGATTGAGCTCACTTAGTTTTACTCTTGCCAGATATATTGCATTAAGATGTGTCTCTAACAATTCCTGGTTTGTGAGGTCAATCCTGGGCGGGGCCACAATGCCTGATACAAGATCAATTGCATTTTTGAAGTAATGGCTGTCATGCGGGGAATACACAGAACAACTGGTAAATATCAACGCTGTCTGACCGCTCCTTCCCGCCCTGCCGCTTCTTTGTGCGTAGTTCGCAGGGTTTGGCGGAACGTTTCTCATGTGGACAACGTTTAAATCCGCAATATCAATTCCAAGCTCCATTGTAGGTGAGCAGAACAGGGCGCTGTATTCGCCTGTTTTAAATTTATCTTCACGTTCTATCCGGTCTTCATTACCCAGTTGGCCGGTATGCTCTTTTCCAATCAGCTTTTTCCTGGTTCTAAAATCGCTCTTGTATAATTTCTGATAAAAAGTGTTCGGCTTGTGTTCATATCCTTTATATGATCTGATTTTAACATAATCCGGCTTTACGCTCTTACCATCACCAACCTTCCATATAATCCGGTCAATCCTGAGCTGGTATAGATATGTGTCCTGATTCTCCCTGTTTTTGTCAATCGTTTCCTTGAGCCAGCCCGCTTCTGTTAACAGTTTCAGCAATAGTTTTATGAAATTTATGTAAGTTTTATTATTGAAAACGATTCCCTTTAGCTTAGCTTCGTGTTTAAGATATTTACCCAGAGCGCTGGCTGGACCAAGGCTTTTCCAGAAACCCCTGGAGCCTCTTTTTAATGGCTCATATACCATTCTGAACGGGTCTGCTATTTTTTCATTTTCATCAAATTTCCATGGGGATTTTAATCTTTCTTTAATTTCCTTGCTTTTCTCATTAATAGCGTTTTGAGTTAAATATTCCTCACTGGCTAAGGCATAAGATTTCCTGAAAAATTCCAGAATCTGATAAATAATTTCAGTCCGGTCTTTGTGTGAAAGGTCTTCAATAAATGGCAATCTCTGCCAGCTTTCATCATATGCACAGTTTTCTTTAAGATGTTTATAGTCAATATTCAATAAACCACATTGTTCCAGGTTTGGAAGCACAACCCGCCAGCCGCGTCTTAAATCATAAAGAGCGCGATACATTAAATAGTTTTTTAATGCATTTTCATTGTCCTTTATTGCTCCGGGAAATTTTGTTGAGGGATTGGCAGCATATTCTTCAGGAGAAAGATCAAGAGCCTCGAATATGGCTTGGTCCAGATTTGTAAAGTCCCGCTCTTCGTATCTGTCAAGAGCCTGATAGATTGCTGATCTGAGCTGGATAACTTTTAATGAATCGTTAAAATGACCTGCCTGCAGGGCGGCATCCTGCCGATTATCTGTAAAGCTTAATAATTTCTGGTCTTTTGGCTGAAATCCGTGTTCTTCGAGTTGATTTAAGATAGAATATGACAGCACGGTTGTTGATGTGCTGCGGCCCTCGCTGCCCAGCCTTGTCAGTTTTGTTGCTTCATTTGTTTTTGGATCATATTGCGCTCCACATGTAGGATCAAACAAGAGCTTTGCCGGCATAAACCAGCCTTTATATTTATATTCATTTCTGCTTGAAAAATTTCCTTTTTGATCGAAATAGATTTTTTGGGGCAACCTGTTTTTATATCTTTTTTGAGGTTTGTAATTGCCTGACTTATCAACTTGAACCCAGGCGTCAGGAAGTTGTTCGAGATCTGTTTCAGGGTTCCACACATCTGAACCTGTGATAAGATATCCTGATGTGATGTCTTCTTCATCACTCAAAATTTCTCTGAACTCACGCGGTCTTAAAACTTCATTATCAAGGTTTTTATTCACACAGATAAATTCATGACCTGAAATTCTGGAAAATACTGCCGGGAATAATGGAATTCTGTTGTCACCATGGCCTTTATGGCTTGCGGGATCAAGGCTTATAATCCGGTCATCATCATTATCCAAAGATACATATACAGCGCCGGTTTGGGATATCAGTTGATGAACTTTATATGGCAGGTAGGTATATCTTTTATCTTCAAGATTTTCATTTACATTTGATATCCACCTTAAAAACTTTTTCATCTGTAATTCGCAAAGGCTTTCATCAAGGCCGGTATCTTTGGCAAGCTGATATGCAATCCGGGAAAACTGCATGGGCTTATGCCTTACAAGCATGCCGCTGTTTTCATCAAGAGCAATTCTGTTTTCAAGCCAGGCGCTTAAAGGGGATTTTATTAATTTTTCTTCAGAGTCTTCAGGATCGATTTCAGATTGCAAAGCTTTTGTTAAGGCTTCTTTATCCGGCAAGTTACCATCATAATCAAAACATCTGACAAGATATTCATTTATGATTTGCTCTTCTGAAAACATAGCGCCAAATATCTTGGATGCAACCTCAGCCACTTTTCTTTTCTGTTCGGAAATTGTGCCTTCAGAAACCATGGTGGCTGAAGTGCCTATGCATGATATGCTATGAGTCGCCTGCGCTCTGATTCTTCTGATTAAAATAGCTACATCTGATCCCTGCCTGCCTCTGTAAGTATGAAATTCATCAAATACCAGGTACTTAAGATTATCAAATATTGAATTTCGGATAATATCTTCTTTTGACCTTGTCAGGATCAACTCCAGCATCATATAATTTGTAAGGATAATATCCGGGAGTTCTTGTTTTATCTTCTTTCTTTCTTCCTCATCTTCCTGACCGGTGTATTTAGCATAAGTTATTGGGAAATCCTTGCCGGTTGTATTTTTATAGCTATCTCTATATTTCTTTATTTCCTCAAATTGTGAATTAATCAAAGCGTTCATAGGATAAACAATAACCGCTTTGATGCCGGCGCCGGTTTTATTCTTTAAAAGATAATCAAAAATTGTGCCTAAAAAAGTTAATGACTTGCCGGAGCCTGTACCTGAAGTAACGACAAAATCCAAACCCTCGATACCTTTTTTTATTGCTTCAACCTGATGTTTGAAGAGATCGTAATTCTTAAAAATTTTAGATAGGTCGGGATGCAGTATGCCTTTATCACAAAGAGACTGTGCTGATTCACCCTGTTCAAATGAGGGGTTAAACTGTATTAAAGGTTCAGGCCAGAACTTTCCTTTATTGATTTCCGTTTCAACTACTTCTTTAATTTTTTCATCTTTAATGTTTATAAAGCTGCCGACAAAATGCTTGTAATCATCCATTATCTTTTGGTGGATATTAAATACATCTATGGATTCCTGCATATTTATGGTTCCTTGATTAATTGGTATACAGTTTGCCTATGCGGACATTATTTCCAGTCAAAAGATTGAAGGGCGCCGCAGCAAGTTGCGGGGTATGCGCTTGCTGTTGCAATTCAATGCTCTTGTTAACAGAATCGAGGCTATATAGAGATAGTTACGTTCACGCAGAACATATATAACTTGATAGTATAGGAATTTCCATTTTATGGTCAATTTTATCAATGGGTTGGAGGCTATCAGCACAATGTAGAGGCGAATCTTGTATTCGCCCTAATCAGGGCGATCACAAGGATCGCCCCTACGAAACAACAATACAATTACAGCCTAAAAGCTCGCCCGATAGGGCGTTAATTTAAAAATATGGAAGAACGCCTCCCATTCCCAGTTTAATAATTTAACCTAAGTTGAGCGATTTTTTGCGAAGATATGTGCTGAGATCTTGATGCATAAGGATTTGCAAAAACCGCAGGCATACCCGTGGATATGTCGAGGATTTTTGCGAAGCCTTTATGCGCAAGAGATCGACGCAGATCGAGTAAAAAATCGCTCAATTTAGGTTTAAAGTAATTATACCTATATTTGCTTTAAAAGCAAATATTTTGATGGCTTGATGGACGGCAGAGATAGTAGCGAGAAAACCAGTTGACAGATATAAAACTGTTTTCGATTTGTTCATGAAATATTCGTACAGAAATTTACAAACTCATTATCTGGTCAACCTGAGGCAGCGGACAATTAAATTTAAGAACGGCTGAAACTCGCACATAAGTGAGCGTAAAGAAATAACTTAGAGCAATCCTTTTATAAAAAGC
>JAYENE010000374.1:0-10325 GCA_034721935.1 Thermodesulfobacteriota bacterium | reverse complement strand
TCAATATATACAATTTTTATTTACAATAAACATCATATATTGTGGTTTATGACAAAACTTCAAGGTGGTGAATGTCCAATTTATCTCAAAAATAGCTATAACATATTGTATTATTGGTAATTAATAATGAATTCTATATTTTTAATTCCGAGGTCTGTAGTTTTGCGTTTCAAATAATAATGAATTTAAGGAGAGAAATATGTCAAAAAAGGTGCTTGTGCCGATAGCAGATGGCATGGAAGAAATAGAGGCAGCGTGTATCATTGATGTGTTGAGAAGGGCCGGCGCCTTTGTAACTGTGGCATCGGTTGACAGTTTGCAGATAACGGCCTCCCATGGAGTAAAGATTATCGCAGATAAACTTATTTCAGACTGCGCAAGCAACACTTATGACCTGATCGCTCTGCCGGGCGGCATGCCCGGAGCAGAGCGCCTGCGCGACTCAAAAGAACTGGAGCTGATGTTAAAACGCCAGCAGCGCGAAGGAAGATTGTATGCGGCTATCTGCGCCTCTCCAGCGGTTGTTTTTCAGCATCATGGATTAATAGGTTTGAGAAAAGCGACCTGTTATCCGAGCTTTGCGAATCAACTTGATAATACCGATGCAGTTAAATCCCGGGTAGTTGTGGATAATGAATGTATTACAAGTCAGGGGCCGGGCACAGCTTTGGAGTTTGCAATAAAATTAGTGGAACTGCTTTATAACGAGCAAAAAGCAAAAGAGGTGGCTTTGCCTATGCTGGCCGGATAAAGAAACAGAGGTCTGAGGTTAGAGGTCGGAAGTCAGAAGTCAGAAAAACAGCAGCCAAATATCCCTGAACCTCTGAACCCTGAACCTTTGTTTCTCATTGGGTGTTTGTTTTTTCATTCGACGTTGGACGTTCGATGTTCGATGTTCGACGTTCATCTTTTAATATGTTCGACGTTGGACGTTCATCTTTTAAGAGGTGAGACCTGTGAAAATTAAATATTTTTTAAAACTCTCAGTATGTACAGCCTGCCTGACCATCGCCCTGTTCTTTAGCTGGATGGCTGCATCTATTGCTCTGGCAAATGATGATCAGGTCAAAATTGGAATTCTTGCCAAAAGGGGGTGTGAGCGATGCGTGAAAAAATGGACGCCTACGGCTGAATATCTCACATCTAAGATCCCGGACAAGACTTTTGTGATTATACCGCTTGATTATGATAAAATTTACTCTTTTGTTGAAAGAGGAGAAGTCGATTTTATCCTGGCCAATTCATCCTTCTATGTGGAGTTGGAACAACTGTACGGAACAAACCGGATCGCCACGTTGAAGAATCGTGTCCTTAGAAAAGTATGCACCATGTATGAGGGGGTAATTTTCTGCAAGTCCGATCGACATGATATCCGGAATTTAAAAGACCTCAAAGGCAAAACCTTTATGGCCGTCAGCGAAACCTCCTTTGGGGGCTGGAGGATGGCATGGCGTGAATTGAAAGAAAGAGGGATTGATCCGTACCGCGACTTCAAAGAGCTTAGATTTGGAGAAATACAGGACGCAGTCGTATATGCGGTAAGAGACGGCAAGGTCGATGCCGGAACAGTAAGGGCCGATACATTCGCAAGAATGCACACGGAAGGAAAGATCGATATGCAAGACTTTTATGTGCTTCAAGAACACGGCGAGAAGATTGAAGAGTGCCCGTCATTTCCTCGCTCAACCCGTTCCTACCCGACATGGCCTTTTGCAGAGCTCAAACATACTCCGGATGAACTGGCGGAACAGGTCGCAATAGCCCTGATCGAAATGCCCTCAGACTCACCTGCGGCCATAGCGGCAACATCCACGGGATGGACAATACCTAAGAACTACGAATCGGTGCATGAATGTTTAATATATCTTAAAGTAGGCCCTTACGAGCATCTGGGCGAAATAACCCTTTCCGATCTTATTAGAAACTACTGGTATCTGATTTTACTTGCCTTATTATCGTTTCTAATAATGTCTGTTTTTACCTTTACCATCCAAAAGCTAAACAAAAAACTTAAAGCATCTCATGTCAAGTTAGAAGATGCAAGGGCCTATACCCGTGGACTTATTGAGAGCAGCCTTGATGCGCTTCTTACCTTTGACGAAAGCGGTGTTATTACCGATGTGAATGAAGAGATGATCAAACTTACCGGATACACCCGTGAAGAATTGACCGGCAGTCGATTTTGTGAATACTTTACGGATCAGGAAAAAGCTTGCCTGACTGTAAAAAAGGCTTTTGAGGAAGGGAAAGTAACAAACTTTGAGCTTGTGATGAAATCGAAGACTGGCGATGAGACTGAGGTCTCTTATAATGCTATAGTGTATACGTATGAGAAAGGAAAGGTCAGAGGGGTCTTCGCAGCAGCGAGAAATATAAGTGAAAGCAAGCGGGTTCAAAAAGAGTTAAAAAAGGCCAAAGAGGCTGCCGAGACCGCGACCCGGACCAAAAGCGAGTTTTTGGCCAACATGAGCCACGAAATCCGGACCCCCATGAATGGTATCATCGCCGCGACAGATCTTGTACTCTCCGAGGAACTCTCTCCAAGAGTGAAAAACTATATGAAAATAATTCATTCCTCGGCCTATTCACTCCTTGCGATAATTAACGATATCCTCGATTTTTCAAAGATCGAGGCCGACAAACTCAAGCTGAAAAAACGCTCCTTCTGGTTAGTCGATGTGCTGTCTAGTGTAATGGACATGTTCCTTTACAAAGCCGCGGAAAAGAGGATCGAAATCGTTGTGGATATCGATATTGAAACCCCGGAAGCCCTGATCGGCGATTCCCTCCGCCTTCAGCAAATTCTTAAAAATCTAATAGACAACGCGATTAAATTCACGGACAGGGGAGGGATAATCCTTGTAGGCGTAAAAATTTTAAAAGAATCGTTAGACCAGACAATACTGAAATTTTTCGTGAAAGATACAGGCGTGGGAATAGCTCCTGAAGATATTCCCAAACTCTTTAAACCTTTTAGCCAGGCTGATACATCCACCACACGAAGATACGAGGGCACCGGACTTGGATTATGTATTTGCAGACAACTCGTCAATATGCTGGATGGAAACATCCGGGTCGAAAGTGAAGTGGGGAAAGGGAGTGTTTTCACTTTCACAGCGAGTTTCGGCCGGCAGATCACTGAACGGCAAAGAAAAATAATCGCGCCTCCGGATATTCAAGGTTTAAATGTGCTGGTCATAGACGATTGCGCGGTCTGCAGAGACATCATGCAAAAGATGTTAGAATCTTTCAATTTTAGAGTGGAATCTGTCTCCTCAGGAGAGGAATCACTGAATATACTTAAAGAGAATCAGACTCGTAAGGAACCGTTTGAACTAATCATGATCGACTGGTTAATGCCGGGGCTGGATGGAATTGAGACTTCAAGAAGAATCAGAATGGAACTGAAGCTAACCATCCCGATAATATTGATGACCGCTTTTGGAAAAGAGGATGAAAAGCTGGATGCCGAAAGGGTCGGAATCAACTGTTTCCTCACAAAACCGATATACCAGTCAGAGCTTTTTAACGCTGTTATGGATGCCTTTGGAAAAGAGGCGCGGGTAACCACAAGACCGGAAATACCTATCATTACCAAGGCATCTATTTACAAAAAGCGTCTGAAGGGAATCCGGATTCTTGTGGCTGAAGACAATCCCACGAACCAGGAAATAGCATTGGCGATACTTGAAGGAGCAGGGATTGTCGCCCAAATTGCAGATAATGGAAAAAAGGCGGTCGAGGCTGTGCAAAAGGGTCGTTTTGATGCCGTGCTAATGGACATCCAGATGCCGGAAATGGACGGATATGAGGCAACAAGAGTGATTCGGGAAAACCCGGAATTTAAATCCATTCCGATCATCGCCATGACCGCTCATGCCATGGAAGGTGATGAGGAGAAGTGCCTGGGAGCCGGAATGGACGGCTACATTTCCAAACCGATCATTCAGGACAAATTGTTTCACGCTATATGGAAATCATTAAAACACAAAGAAAGACTGCCGCATGCTGAAGAACCGGAAGATATCCCTGAAAAACCGGCAATAGAGACCGGAGAGCTTCCGGCAACACTGCCTGGAATCAACATTCAGGATACCTTAAAAAGGTTGAATATAGGCGCCGATGTTTTTAAGCGGATACTGATAGGATTTCTCAACAACAATAAGGATACCGCAAACAATATAAAGGATCTATTTGAAAAAAAAGATTGGGAATCACTTATGCATTTGGCTCACAGTCTCAAAGGGAGCGCAGGCAATATCGGAGCCGATGATTTGCAGGAAGCGGCCTTTCAGCTTGAAAAAGCAAGCAGGGAAGGAGCTGCAAATCCACCGGAAAAGAATCTGGTCGACAATGTGGCGACCCCCATGAGCCAGGTCCTGGAATCTTTACAGACTCTTGCTGATACTGAAAAAGGGCCTGTCTGCGTGCAACGCACAGGCAGGGAGCTGTTGGATGTTAAAGCGGGCGTTGTTGATCCGGCAAAGGTCATACCCTTGTTGAAACAGCTTGCCGATGCCCTCGATCTTGCCGATCCAATGGAAATTACAAAATATATGGATGCGGTCAGGGAATATCTTAACAGATCGATCCTGCAGAATCTTGAAAAACAGATAAACGAATATAATTACGACAAGGCTCTTGAAACCATTAAAGAGATTAGTGAGAAAGTGAGAAGGTGAGAAGAGGAGAAGGTGAGAAGGGGAGAAGAGGAGAAGGGGAGAAAGGGAGAAAGGGAGAAAGGGAGAAAGGGAGTGGTGAGCGGGGAGTTGTGAAATGAATGGAGAGCATGGGGCTAAAATGATGATCAAAAAAACCTGTCTAACCGGTTTAATTGCCATACTGTTTTTATTGCTTGCTGCCGGCATCTCTTTTGCTGAGGATGCTAATGATATTGTGAGAAACTACTGGTACTTGTTTTTATCAGCAGCAATTATATTTGTGGTAATGACAGGCTTTATCATTGAAATCCTGAATCTAAACCGGCGTATGTCAGCCTCTCGTATCAGACTGGCGGAAGAGATTTCCATTCGTGAGCGCGCAGAGAAAAACCTGGTTAAAGCAAAAAAAGCCGCGGAATCGTCCACTGAAGCCAAAGGCGCATTTTTGGCCAATATGAGCCATGAGATCAGGACTCCTATGAATGGAATAATCGCGGCCACTGACCTGGCGCTGGGTGAGGATTTGTCTCCCAGGGTTAAGCGCTTTCTCGAGATCATACAATCTTCAGCCTATTCATTGCTGGAACTCATTAATGATATACTTGATTTTTCAAAGGTTGAAGCCGGCAGGCTTGAGCTGAAATCACGGCCTTTTATGCTGGACACCGCGCTGGAGAAAACAATGGACATGTTCATCAAAAAAAGCTCCGAGAAAAATATCGAACTTGTTGTTGATATGGATCTGGAAATGCCAAGAGCTTTTACCGGCGATACGCTGCGTCTCCAGCAAATTATCAAAAATCTGGTAGACAACGCAATCAAGTTTACAAAAAAGGGCGGCATTATCCTTGTGGGAGCAAAGGCTTTGGAGAAAACATCTGACCAGGCAACACTTGCATTTTTTGTAAAAGATACAGGTGTTGGGATAGCGCCTGAATATCTTTGCCAACTTTTTAAACCTTTCAGCCAGGCCGATGTGTCCTTCACGCGAAAATATGCCGGCACGGGATTGGGGCTTAGTATCTGCAAAAAGCTTGTGGAAATGATGGATGGGAGAATCTGGGTTGAAAGTAAATTGGGCAAGGGAAGCGCTTTCCATTTTACAGCCACTTTTAAACGCCGGACCAAAGAGCGCAAACGCAGGTTAATCCCGCGTCCTGATATTCAGGATTTAAAAGTATTGGTTGTTGACGATTGCCCTGACAGCAGAACTATCATGCATAAAATACTGGAGTCTTTTGGTTTCAGGCCGGAATCGGTCTCATCAGGCAAGGAAGGACTGAGCATGCTGAGAAACAACCTGACAGACAAGGAACCGTTTGAGCTGGTGATCATTGATTGGCGCATGCCGGAGATGGATGGAATTGAGGCTTCAAGAATAATCAGGCACGATTTGAAGCTGACTATTCCGATAATTCTGATGACAGCCTTTGGAAGAGAAGCCGAAAAGATAGAGGCCCAAAAAGCCGGGATCAACATATTTCTGACTAAACCCATATTCCAGTCAACCCTTTTTAATGCTATAATAAATGCGTTTGGGAAGGAATCAACGGAAGTAAGACCCGGCAAAGAAATTACAACCAAGGCGCCTATATCCAAAAAGCGCCTGAAAGGGGTTAGTGTTCAACCGCTTGTCGATGCCCTTGAACTCGCTGATCCTGAAGAGATTAATATTCATTTTAAAGCTGTTAAGGAATATCTGGATTTCTCAACATTCCAGAAGCTTGAAAATCAAATAAATAATTATGACTATGACAGGGCTCTGAAAACACTTAAAGGAATTATGGAAGAGATTGAGGGATTGGGGAATTGAGGAATTAAAATCAGCAGAATACCTTTAATTCCTAAATTCCTAAATTCGCAATTCCTAAATTATGATTACAGGTGACAACCATGAAAAAAGCTAAGCCTTTAGTTTTGATAGTCGATGATAATTCCGTCAATATCGACTTGCTGGTGAATACATTAAAGAATGACTACCGGCTGGGCATTGCTAAAAACGGATCCAAAGCTCTTGAATATGCAGGCAAACATATGCCTGACCTGATCCTCCTGGACATCATGATGCCTGGCATGAATGGATATGAAGTGTGTACTCGCTTGAAAGCCGTTACCAGGACAAGGGATATTCCTGTGATTTTTATCACCGCTATGAGTGAAGCAGGGCATAAAACACGAGGATTTGAAGTGGGGGCTCTGGATTATATCACCAAGCCGTTTCATGCCGCGGAAGTAAAAGCAAGGGTCAAAACGCATCTGGCCCTCAAAGAGGCGCATGATTGTGATATTTATATTGCTTCCAGAATTCAAAAAACGCTTTTACTGGGCTCCCCGCCCAGAGATATTCCCGGAATACAGATTTCTCAACTTACCGTTGCATCACAGAAAGTAGATGGCGATTTTTATGATTTCTTTAAACACAGCAACCTGTGTTTTGACATCGTGGTTGGAGATGTTATGGGCAAGGGAGTCCCTGCGGCTCTTCTCGGAGCAGCCATAAAAAGCCATTTTTTGCGTGTTCTGAATGAACAGCTCCGTTTGTCCGGTAGAAAGAAATTGCCTGAGCCGGCTACAATTATCTCCGCTGTGCATTCAGGCATGATTGATCAATTAGAGGATCTCGAAACATTTGTTACCCTGTGCTACGCTCGCTTTGATATGTCTAAATATATATTCAGCTTTGTTGATTGCGGGCATATGAGGACTATTCATTTTCATGATGATTTAAACACTTGCAGCCTGCTCCGGGGGGTAAACATGCCGCTTGGTTTTCCGGAAAAGGAACCCTTCAGGCAGATTTCCGTTCAGTTCAAACCAGGAGACCTTTTTGTGTTTTATTCAGACGGCTTGACAGAATCAAAAAATGTTGACGGCAGTTTGTATGGTGAGAAACGTCTGGTAGATTTTATACAGGCAAATGCAAGAATTGAACCTGAAAGTCTTATAAAAAGTATCTGGAATGATGTCGCTGCATTTTCACATTCTGAAATTTTTGATGATGATGTTACCTGCGTTCTGATAAAAATTGATAAACAAGCTTTAAGCACGGTTTTTCCGGATCAAGATAAGCTTGAAATAATGAGCGATCTGAAAGAGCTGGAGCGGGTTCGGTCATTTATCCGCAAATTTTGCGCCAAAATAGATGATTCCGTGCTTGATGATAAACGATTAAATCTGATAGAATTGGCTGCTACCGAGGTTATAGCCAATATAATTAAACATGCATATAATGAACGCAGCGGTAAACCGATTCAAATAAATGCCAGAATGTCGGCTGATGAGGTTGTTTTTGAGTTTTTTGACTGGGGCCGGGGATTTGACCCGGAGTCGGTTCCTGAGCCGGTATTTGACGGATCAAATGATGGAGGATTCGGCCTTCATATTATTACCCATAGCGTGGATGAAGTAATATATTCACGCGGAGATCAGGGTAAAAATTGCGCCTGTTTGAAAATTAAGCTAACTGGAGGTAATTGATATGGAATTAAGCACGGAAAAAATTGGTGATGTTACTGTTGTATCGGTGCTAACAGAGGTTCTGGATGCCAGCAATACTGAAGAATTCAAGACAGGCTTTACTTCCATCTTAAATGAAAGCAACAAGTTAATATTTGAAATGAGTAACGTTAAGTTTATTGACAGCTCCGGATGCGGCGCACTCCTGTATTGTCAAAAACAGTTAAACAAACTAAACGGCGGCCTTAAACTGTGTGCAGTGCAGGAAACAGTCCGCACACTGTTTGAGCTTATCCGGATAGATAGAGTAATTGATATCTTTGACTCAAAACAAGAAG
Organism: Thermodesulfobacteriota bacterium; assembly: GCA_034721935.1. GTDB lineage: Bacteria > Desulfobacterota > Desulfobacteria > Desulfobacterales > ETH-SRB1 > Desulfaltia. The sequence goes on along the minus strand of JAYENE010000374.1, from coordinate 1,870 downwards.
CTCTAAGGGCGTTTTAAGATCCGTAATAATTAATTAAAAGCTGCTCAATCTTTTCTTCGAGCATTTCATATGAAAGATAACGCCATCCAAGCATATAGTTTTTTTCAACCATTTTAGCAATCCGCTCAGGGTTTTTCAACAGATCGTTTATGTCATCGACAGTATTTTGTGTTATGTAGTTGTCAAAAGAGATTACATCAAAACCTTTGGGTTCGATGTCTGCCACAAAAATTGAATATCTGTTAACAGCTATAGGCTTTCTAAAATAGATCGATTCAACAAATGCATTGCCGTATCCTTCATATGCGGATGGATAGGTTACAAGATCTGCGTGTTGATAAACATCCCATAACGTATAAATCTTTCTGCCGTTTTCATCAAAACCCTTTTTTAACCCGATCCTGTCAGATATTATTTTAAGATCAACATTTATCAATTTCACGAACTCTTCAATGCGCATTAAATAATCTTGCCCTTCATCTCCGGCTTTGTGAGTTATCACAAGAGAAGCCTTTGGGTGATCAAGCCTTTTTACAAGTTCAGCAGCGGTTTCGATTCCCTTTCTTGAAACAACCCTTGTTGGTTGAAGCACCAGGAGAGAGTCCTCATCAAGACCGATTTCTTTTCTCAAATCATGATTATAATCGTCTATTTCCGAAGGAAGAATTTTAAAGTCAACTACATTTGGTATTAATGTCCAACTGTCTCCTGTAAAACGTCCAAACTTATGCCCTGCTAAAGAATTAATAACCACATGTTGAATCTTTGGATGAACCGGAGGAAATGCTGCTCTTAAATAATCCGCAGCAACCTGGCTCTTAAACCTTTCTCTTTCCCAGAAAAAGTCATGATGATGAGCTATTGTTGGTATTTCTGTTTCAATTATAAATTCTGTTATCGCAAGACCGAGCGGAATATTTACAGGAATCGCCAGGGCATTTTGTACTACAAGAATTTCAAATCCGAACTTTGAATGAAATTTTCTAATTTCAACTTTGAGTTCTTCTTTAAGCTGCTGAATTTTTCTGCTGATTTCAGGGGTGCGTTTTTTTTCTACGAAAAGAGCCTGTTGTATTTCCATGATTTCTTTGTGATTAAAGAATGCTTTAGGCGCAAGATGAGAGACTGCCGGATCGGTATCCAGCTTTCCTGCCATATAATATACAGGACAGCCTTTAGAGGTAAGCATATCCGCCCATTTGCCTGTTTCAAGCGAAACCCCGTCTAATCCAGCAAATCTTGTAGAAATAAAACCGAATGAAGGTTTTTTGCGATCCCAAATGCTCATAATGAGTTCTTTTTTTACTTTGTGCAGTCTTAACCCAGAATAGAGTCCTATCGTTTGGAGTAAAGGGTTTTTTGAACGTCGAGCATCTAACGTCCAACGTTGGACATCGAATAATGAAATCGGTGAGTTTATGCTGAGAGACCGAAGCGCTCCGTCAGTTTATAAATTGGCAAAATACCTTATTCAAAATTCGACGTTGGATGTTCGACGTTCCTATCCTTTTAGGATTTATTTCCTTCGTCAATTTTTTCGGTCTTTTTTTCCTCGTTCTCTGATGAGGCGCCCTTGAAGTTCTTTATGGCCTTGCCCACACCTGCTCCAATCTCAGGAAGTTTACCGGCTCCAAAAATTATCAGAATGATAACGAGAATAATGATTAGTTCCGGCATGCCGATTCCAAACATATAATCCTCCTGTTTTGTATGGTCTAATTGTGATGAACTCGTAAAAAGTCATCACTCCGGTGAAAACCGGAGTCCAGATTCTCTATAACTACTTGAAACGACTGGATAGCGCTAAAGCTTCACTACGTGCCCGGCTTTCGCCGGAATGACGGAAAACGGTATTTTTCGACTTTTTACG
>JAYENE010000373.1:0-2390 GCA_034721935.1 Thermodesulfobacteriota bacterium | reverse complement strand
TAAGCCTTTTGCCTTGAGCCGGATCAGATAGTCTTTGTAGCGGCGGAGTAATGCAGGCAGATCAAGCTGTTTTCCGGCAAAGACATCTTCTATTTCATCGAGGGGTTCCAGGGCAAGAATGGGCATATGATCCCCAACCAGATCGTAAGTCAGGGCATTGTATAAACATGTTTGAACAAATGGCGAGGTAAAACGGCAAATTTCTGTCTCCTCTCCCTTTTCGTCAATTCCGGATTCAAAATCTATAATCCCGTTCAGGTAAAGATATCGACACCATTCGGCCCGCAGAGTAAAGGAGAGATCAGATTGGGTGAAAAGTTTCAAAACATATGACCTGTATCCTGCCTCAGCCTTTTTGATCAGGTTGAGCAAAGTGTTGTTCCACTCTACATTGCAGGCCCGGCGGTAAGCACGGCTCCAGGCATCCATATCTATGGTCATGTCAGAACCGGGATTGTATTTTTCCGTGAGCAGCTCCCCGAACCAGCAGACCAGACCAGGCTGGCCTCTCGTGGAATCAAAGACCGCCGACACTACATCCGGATCGACCTTTTGCCCGCTCTCTTCCATATACTGGCCAAAAAGATCTTCCACTTCGTCTCCGGTAAACATAGGCACGTGCAGGGAGCGCTGGATGTTAAACGGCGAGCCGCGCTCACTTTCCACTCCCAGAACAGCCCTTACCCCGATTAAGGCCAATCCGTGCAACAGATAGGAGTCCTGCTTCAGGTACATGTCCCGAAACAGGGTCACGAGCCGGTCGATTACTTTCGGCGGCAGGCTGTCGAATTCGTCGATGAAAAGGATTACAGGACGGTCAAACAGACCCCTGGTGAGCGAAAAAATATCCGTCAGGGCCTCCCAGGCTTCTGGTTCCAAAGGTTCCAACTTGAACGTCTCCCGAAATAGTCTCGGAACGTGTCTGAGAAAATCTTCCACACGAGCATCATCTTCCATGACCACCCCTTGCATGGACATGGTTCCGAGGACAAACCTGCCCCCGTATTCCTCCTCGATCTTCTTCTTCACCTGCCGCATAAGCCAGGTTTTGCCCGTCTGCCGCGGCGCCCAGATCGTAAAATAATGCCCGCCTTCGTCCCCTTCTCCCACAAGAAACGAAGTACACCTCTCCACAAGCGCTTTGCGCTGCACGCAGAAATGGTATTTACAATTTACCGGCCCGTATGAGTGAAATTGGCGCATAGTGTATCCTCCGGTTCATCTATCCCAATCTTTGTTATATTTATTGTGTATCGTTACTAATACAAACAGCAGGGAACGATCCCTGTGTCGTTCCCAATCTATTTACGGTAATATCAAATTCTGGGTTGCATTCACCCAGAACCCTTCACCCGGCTCAATATTTAAAAGCACGCTGAAGCCCTTGCTGTTGACATACACTTTCGTAGCTTCAAGACCATCCTTGGGCAGATAGACATACCAGTTGTTATCCTCCCATTTCCAGATTGAGGCTATATTATTCTCATTTTCGGAGATCAAATTAGTTATCGATTTTACCTCGTTGCTCTTCAGCCCGATGAGATTCCAGCCACTACTTAAAGAGCAGGAAGTGGCAGAAGATTGTGTGGCTGAGACGGTCAAGGCCAGAGCCATATCAGAGTTCACCCAGAAGCCCTCACCTTTTCAAGTAGTAAACACTTACGGGACGTTCGTGCAGAACGTGCACAAAATCAAGCATGGCTTTTCCCCTACCTTTCTAACGGATATATTCTGTGATTTGAGTCGATACTTTTACGCAATCTTTTAAAGTTGAATTGGCAGTTGCAACATCTTCCAGGTTCATAAGATCATCATTGTTTATATCGCCGGTTTTTATAAGTGGATTTGCGTTAGAGTTACAGGGCAGAATTAATGACAGCGTCAAAAGAAGAATGGAGAAAATTAGTATTATTGGATGTGTGTTTTTTGAGTTTTTTATTATCACAGCAACCTCTGATAAAACCCGGTTGTCATTTTGATAGCAGGAATATAACTCAGGTGAACAGGCTGAGGGCTGAAGGCTTTTAGGAAAAAGACTTACTAAACCCACTAATAGCCTAACCATTCCTGAACCTGAACAATTACATTTATTACAGATAAATCCCAGAAATGTCAAGAAATTTACCCATTCCTTTCTTAATCCTTTGTTTAATTTTAAATTAACTTAAGCTAATTTTGTTTGTGGGAGTGGCTTCACGCGGCGCAAGCGCCTGCGCTGCGCGTCAGCCACGAAAAAATGTGCGGTCCAAAGCTACAATCACGGCTAAAAGCCGCTCCCACAGCGACATCTACTCCTTAAGTTAATCACATTGATTTAAAAATCAGATCAGGCCGAATTGACGTCCCATAAATTTATGGGACGTGTCGAACGTATATTCAGAAATCTTCCC
>JAYENE010000372.1:0-10356 GCA_034721935.1 Thermodesulfobacteriota bacterium | reverse complement strand
TTTATTTGGTCGTCGTTATTTCTTAACGCTCACTAACATGCTCAAACAGTCAGCCGTTTTAAATTTAACTGCCCGCCACATCAGGTTGTTGGCAGGTTACTTTTTGAGTTTGTAAATTTCTGTTTACCGTAATTTGACGAAATGTGTTACTACAGCCCTTTAGCTTAACCTCACTTTCATGCCTGCCTGTGCGTCTCCGCACGCAGACATGGACAGAAACATTTTTATATTTGCGTTTCGGGATTGATAAATGAATTTTTTTTCACTCATTTGGTGGAAGATCCAATGTGTCCTTTATTATAGATGTCCTCATATGACTTGATACGATTTTCAATAATAAATTCTCTGTTGTGCAAGGACAGTTGTGGCACACTTCTGCAATATTTTAGTATCAAGTCATATGGGGATAATTATAGTCTGGCATATCTTTTCCGAAGAGTTATGAATTTTATTTTATCATCTTCAAGCTCATCAAGAACTCTGTAAGCAGTAAACTTACAGTCAAAAACAAGAGTTTCATTAACCCTGCTATTTATATTTTTCCAGTAAGTAACAAATTTTTTAATTTCATCCGCTTCTTCATTACGTAGTATATCTGCTCTGGTATATAAAATTACATTACTCTGACCATCTGTGAAAATCGGTGTTAAAAAATCTTGATTTCATAATATAAATAGTTTAGAAAAAATATAGTTTAGGCGTTCATATTGAGCTTAACAGGGAACCATGTGCAAATCATGGACGGGCCCGCCGCTGTAATTCCGCCCTTTTTTTATTAGAGAGGGAACCTTTTTAGCAACACATGCCACTGTCCAAGTAAAATGTGATGGGAAGGCTGCTGAAAAGGTGGGAGAGTCAGAACACCTGCCTGAGCGTACGAAACGATTTTTAAAAAGCATTTGTTAGTTGTTTTTTTAAATGTCTTCAAAGGCATAGCTTTCGTGGACCAACGCATGCCAAAAGATCATGAGGATAAAAAAGGGACATCCCCGGATCGATTTAATGTCGGTTTGGGGATTTTTTTTTACAATCTGTCAGATCAAGGAAGCCGGTTAGATGCCGGCGCTGCCCCGCAACTGTAGGCGGAACGAAACCCACTTTAATGCCACTGATTTCCAAAATGGGAATTGGGAAGGCGTGGAGAGTAGGAATTGCCGCAAGCCAGGAGACTTATCTGACGGATAAAACAATAATTCTAACCGCGGGGAAAGGAGAAATTAAAAATGAAGAAGTTGTTAAATTATGTAGCTGTATTATTAGTATTTATGTTTTTGGGCTTACCTGTGCCGATTTTTGCGAAGGAAGAGGGGGATGTTGTAACAATGGAGGAAACATTGGTAACTGCAAGCAGGATAGAAGAGCCTTTAAAATATTCGCCTGATTCCGTGACCATTGTTACCGGGAAGGAGATTCAAAAAAAGGGAAAACAGACTGTCATAGATGTGCTTAAGGATATTCCGGGCGTTTTCATTGCCCAAAATGGATCGCCCGGTGGCTCCTCGTCGATCTACTTACGCGGGACAAATAATGCCCATACCTTGATTATGATTGACGGCGTGCGTGTGGGAGATCCTATGAGCACGGATGGGAAAATGAGTATTGCCGATCTATCCACGGACAATATCGAAAGGATCGAGATCGTTCGCGGAGCGCAGAGCGTTTTATATGGATCTGATGCCATTGGCGGTGTTATCAATATAATTACCAAAAAAGGTAAAGGAAAACCGAAGTTTTATCTGTCTTCCGAAGGGGGTTCCTTTGAGACATTCAGGGAAAAAGCAGGTGTAAATGGGTCGAATGATAAGGTTAATTATGCTGCGTTTGTATCACGTCTGGATGTCAAACGCGTGTCAAGGGCGGATGAAGACCTGGGAAACACTGAAAGGGATTATTATCACGATACCAATATTTCTGCCCGGGTTGATGGCCAGATTAGTGAGACGGTGAGAATGGGCTTTTCGGCACGTCACTCCGAATCGTCTATGGACTTTGATGACCCGGGAACTGATGCTGACAAGGTTCAGGATACGGATATTACCAGTATTTCTACAAATTTCGATCAGGATATTTTTGACTGGTGGCAGCATACCATCAAATTTGGCACTACTGAAACAAAAAGAGAATATACAAAAAACAATGGCGTTTTTGATGGAACATATAACGGAACAATAAAACTGGCGTCCTGGCAACATAATTTCTTTATCGGTGAGATAGATACCATCACCGCAGGATTTGATTATCAGGAAGAAGATGGGGACAGCCAGAGTCCATGGGGTAACATCACAAACAAAAGTGTCAACACCAAGGCGTATTTTATTCAGAATAAATTGACTCCGTTCAAAGGATTTTCTTTCACTCTTGGCGCCCGCCACGATGATCATCAAACCTTTGGCAGCAAGGATACATATAAGGGAGCGCTGGCCTATCTCTATGAGAAAACAGGAACCAAAGTAAGGGGTAGCTACGGCACCGGTTTTCATGCACCTTCTCTCTGGCAACTTTATGATTCAACCTATGGTGATGTTAATCTTAAGCCTGAAAAGAGTAAAAGTTATGATGCAGGTATAGACCAGGAGCTGTTCGATAAAAAGGTATTGTTGTCTGCAACCTATTTCCATACCAAGATTGACGATTTGATTGACTATGCCCCGGTTACTTGGAAATGTTATAATGTTGGTAAGATCAAAACTGAGGGTTGGGAAACCGGTTTTTCTGTTAAGCCCGTTACGTGGTTGAGTTTCAATGCCCACTATACCTATACTGAGGCAAAAAACGAGGATGAAATGGATGCAAATAACGGCAAGTATTTGAGATACCGGCCGCAGCATGCAGGAGGCGCCTCCCTGAACATAAAACCGCTGGGAAAGCTGAATGTTAACCTCAACGCGCAATATGTGGGGAAAAGATATCGGGAGAAAGACAACAGCGAATCAATGCCGGCTTATACGCTCTATAATCTTGCCGCTTCCTATGATGTAATGGAATGGCTTAAGATTTTCGGAAGGGTGGAAAATTTGACCGACAAGAAGTATCAGTCGGTTAATAAATATGGCGAGCCTGGCATCGGCTTTTATGGCGGGATTAGAGTAACTTTTTAAGCCGTAGAAAATCAGATTAAAACACATGTGTGAGTGGGGGAAAATCCGTCTTTTCTCCCACTTAAAAAATTGTCTGGAGAGAGAAATGAAAGGATACATTCAGGTTTACACAGGCAATGGCAAGGGCAAAACAACCGCCGCTTTCGGGCTTGCCCTGCGTGCCGCCGGAGCTGGTCTTAAGGTATATATTGCCCAGTTTGTCAAGGGAATGAGGTACAGCGAACTCAACTCCCTGGAAAAGCTGTCGGAATTTATTACAATAAAACAATACGGTCGTGGCTGCTTTATTTACAGAGAACCTGAGAAGGAAGATATTCAGGCGGCGCAGGAAGGTCTCAAAGAGGTCAGGGAGATCATGTGCTCCGGCAAGTATCAGATGATTATTCTTGATGAGGCCAATATCGCCACCTATTATAATCTGTTCTCCGTGGAGGAGCTGCTGGATTTTATCCGGACAAAGCCGGAAGATGTCGAGCTGGTTATTACAGGAAGAAAGGCAGATCCCAGGATCATCGAAGAGGCTGACCTTGTAACGGAAATGAAGGAGATCAAACACTACTATCAGAAGGGTGTGCAGGCAAGGGATGGGATTGAAAAATGAAAGCTTTTTTGTCGCATAAACAAAAAAGGAGAAGTAAATGGAAATTAAAACAAGTATAACAGGATTCCCCAGAATTGGGGAGCAAAGAGAATTAAAAAAAGCATTGGAAAGGTTCTGGACAGGAAAGATCGGCCTGTCTGAGCTTGAAGAAACTTCACATGAACTCAAGGTCAGACATTGGAATTACCAGAAAGAGTCAGGGATCGATTTGATCAGCAGTAATGATTTTAGCTGGAATACAATTACAGCCTAAAAGCTCGCCCGATAGGGCGTTAATTTAACCTAAGTTGAGCGATTTGTTGCGAAGATATGTGTCGAGATCTTGATGCATAAGGGTTTGCGAAAACCACAGGCATACCCGTGGATATGTCGAGGATTTTTGCGAATCCTTGATGCGCAAGAGATCGGTGCAGATCGAGTAAAAAATCGCTCAATTTAGGTTAAAATAGGGCCTGTTACATTTTTAGCGCTGTCAAAAAGAGTTGATGTGGCAGGTGACACATATACATTCTCCAAGAGTTCCGGGCATTGATGAAATAGTTAAACAAATCCATGCGCTGCTCGAAGTGCTTCCTCAGAACCAGTTGTGGATAAATCCTGATTGTGGTTTAAAAACAAGAAAATGGGAAGAAGTAAAACCAAGTCTATAAAATATGGCGCTTGCAGTTAAACAGGTGAGAAAAGATCGGGAGCATTACCAATTTGTTAAAGCCGAAAACATAAACTCTATTCGGGCGGGATAAACCCGTCCCTACGAAATTTGATGCATGTAACCCGCAGGGGCGGGTTTACCCCGCCTGATAAATGATGATGCTGCGGGATATCATTCCAATTTTAACAAACTGGTAATACTCCCGAAAAGATCTTATACTTACAGATGAATGAGAAATTTCTTTTCCATGAATTAAAAAAAAGATTTGCCGAAGCGGTCAGTAGAAATCGAGCGGAAGGGATACTTTTTTCCGGCGGGCTGGATTCCGCCCTCGTGGCGGCCTATTTTGAGGGCGGTAAGGCCATTTCTGTCGGACTTGAGTCGTATGGAGAGGATCGATATTACGCTAAAAAGGCGGCAAATTTTCTCAAACTGGATCACTGCCATAAGACTGTGACGATAGAAGAGGCCATTGCTGTGATTCCGGAAGTCATAAAGATACTCAGGAGTTTTGATCCTGTGATTCCAAACAATATAACGGTTTATCTTGGTTTGAAGTATGCGAAAAACTTGGGTATCAGCGGTATGATGACAGGCGATGGGAGCGATGAGATCTTTGCGGGCTATGATTTCATGTTGGAGATAAAGGACTTGGAAGGGTACCTGGTTCGTATGCATTCCGCTATGCAATTCAGTTCCAATAAGATAGGAGATGCCCTTGGAATCGATATAATACAACCTTTTCTGGACAGTGAGTTTATGGATTTTGGCCGTGGGATTGATCTCGATCTTAAGATCAGAAAAGAAAATGGACGGACCTGGGGAAAGTGGATACTGAGAAAGGCCTTTGAAGATGAATTGCCGCAAGGAATATTGTGGCAGAGTAAAAGGCCTCTGGAATACGGTTCCGGCATGACGGAACTTAGAAAGGTTGTTGAATCAAAAGTATCGGATGAAGAGTTCGAGAAAGGAAAGTGGGATTTTCCAATAAGATTCTGGAACAAGGAACATTTCTATTATTACCGTATTTACCGTGAGGTGGTTGGGGAAATTCCCGCACCTGAAAAGGGACAAAAAATATGTGAGTGTTGTGGTGCCGGCATGGCTCTCGATGTCTTTCACTGCAAAATATGCGGGGGTGTTTCGGAATGGAAAGAGGTAAAGTAAATGCCTTTGTTTCCTGGAGCGGAGGAAAGGATGCAGCTCTTTCGTATTACAGGGCGATGGGAGATTTTCACGTTACCCATCTTTTAAACATGGTTGCTGAAGACGGCAGGATATCCCGATCTCACGGCATCAGGACAGATGTGCTGAGATTGCAGGCGGAGGCGATGGGCATTCCCGTTGTCCAGGTCAGAAGTTCCTGGGGAACATACGAGGCAGAATTTAAAAAAGCATTGTCTGGTTTGAAGGGGAGGGGAGTTGAAACAGGAATCTTTGGAGATATTGATCTGGATGCACACAGGCAATGGGTAGAGCGGGTCAGCAGAGAATCGGGGATGGAGGCTGTATTACCATTGTGGGGAGAGAAGAAAAGGGAAAACCTCATAGAGGAGTTGATAGGAGCCGGATTCGAAGCAGTTGTTGTGGCAACCAAAAAAGATTTATTAGGCTCGGAATGGCTGGGGCGCAGAATCGATCATGATTTTGTCAGGGATATTTCGAAAATCAAGGGAGTTGATATCTCCGGTGAAAAGGGAGAATATCATACCTTCGTGATATCGGGACCCATATTCAAGAAAAGGATCAACATCTTGAAATCTGAAAAGGTGAATCGTGGCGAACACTCCTTTCTCGATATATCAGAATGTGAGTTGGGGGAAAATGAAACATAAAAAAGGTAAACTTTATGGAATTGGTGTGGGCCCAGGAGATCCTGAGCTGATACCACTGAAGTCCGTTCGTATTCTGAAGAGCGTGGGCATTGTATTTGCAGCGGCTTCGTCAAAAAATGATTACAGCTACGCCATGGAGATTGCCCGTCCACACCTGAATGAAGATACCACGGTGATCAGGCTTTCCTGCCCAATGATTACAGATATTGAAAAAAAGAGACAGGCATGGCAAAAGAATGCGAAAATTGTAATAGAATATCTCAATCAGGGGAAAAATGCGGCTTTTATCACAATAGGTGATCCGTTGACATACTCTACTTATTCCTATCTGGTTAGAGAAATACAAAGTCTCTCGCCAAACACAACTATAAACACCATTCCCGGTATTACCTCCTACCAGGCAGCAGCAGCGCTGGCAAACACTCCTCTGTCTGAAGGCGATGAATCTCTTTTGATTTTATCCGGTTTAAAAGAAAAAGATCAGTTAAAAAACTTGAGTGGAAAAGTCGATAACATCATTCTTCTGAAAGCCTACCGCAACATGGAGGATATATATTCGGCGATTGAAGAGATCGATCTGGTAGATAAAACAACGGGTGTTATTTGTTGTGGTCTTGACGGTGAAGAACTTGTCACGGATATCAGGAAGATGATAAATAAAAAGCCCCATTACTTCACAGTACTTATGATTAAAAATACCGGGACCACCACATCCTGATCAGGGAAACGTCAAAGTCAACTCTAACTGATTCAGATAGAAGCTATTTGCTTTCCCGGATACGGCCCTAAAATCCCAAATTACAATACTCAAATTACAAACAATATCAAAATTACAAATTACAATGACCAAAACATTTCAATCACTTATTGTATGTCTCGCCGTCATTCTATCTGTTTTGAATTTTGAATTTCGGTCACGCGCAGCGCACTCGCCGTGCTTACGCCCGTCGCAGCAGGGGCGCTTGCGCCGCGTGTTGAGATTTGTTTGAGATTTGTATTTTGGCGCTTGGAATTTTCATGATTTTCATAAGCCACTAACTTTATTTATTCCAAGCAATTACATGTTTAAATGACGTGACCCTGACATCTGATCCTGCGGCCGATTTTTCCTTTTGACATTACTTAGGAAGAGTGGTATTTATATTTTTTAGTTTCAGGTGCTTTTAAGGCATAAAAGGGAATTCCGTGAAAATCGGGAGCGAGCCCGTCGCTGTAATCGGGGACGAAAACCGCAAAATGTCACTGTCCGGCACTCAACTTTTTAGGATATTCTGTCGGCATAGTCGTCAATAAAAATCGTGACGATGTCGCAATAGATACAATAGCATGTAAAGTTGAGTGCCGGATGGGAAGGCGCGGTTAGTAGATTGATCCGAAAGCCAGAAGACCTACCTGAAAGATTGTTTGGCAACCTCGCGGACAGGGGGGCTAATCATTAAAAATCTGAGGATAAAAAAGGGAAATCCCCAGGCTGAATTATCGGTCTGGGGATTTTTTTTATGGAAGAGGAGAAAGGATTGATATTATGCATATTTCGGAAGGCGTATTATCTGCGCCCGTGCTGGTCACAGGCGCCGCCATCACAGTGGTTGGTTGCGCGGTGGGGCTTAAAAAAATGAACTATGACAGGATACCCCAGGTGGCCATCCTGTCGTCAACCTTTTTTGTGGCATCCCTTGTCCATGTTCCCATCGGACCATCGAGCGTGCACCTCTTATTAAACGGTATTATAGGGCTTCTGTTAGGCTGGGCGGCCTTTCCAGCCATACTGGTGGCCCTCACCCTGCAATCCATCCTGTTTCAATTCGGGGGTATTACAGCCCTTGGCGTCAATACGGTCAATGTGGTAGCGCCGGCCCTTGTCTGCTTTTACATGTTTAACTATGCAATCAGACGTAAAAACACCTTCATCTCTTTGGGATCGGCATTTGCCTGCGGGTTCCTGGCTGTATTTTTAACGAGCATCATGGTGGGTATTTCTCTGGTCTTCACGGGAGAGGCGTTTATGGAGGTGTCGAAACTGGTGGTCATCGCTCACTTTCCGGTTATGATCATCGAGGGGTTTATGACCGCATTTTGTGTGGTTTTTTTGAAAAAAGTCAAACCCGAAATATTAGGAGTAGCTCATGCACCGATTAAATCTATGTAAAAAGTACACAAGAACTTCAAAAGCCACTGTTTTCTTTCTTTTCACAGTGTTGTATTTGGCAATGACAGCGCCAGGCGCTTTGGCCCATAAGGTCCTTCTTACGGCCTATGTGGAAGGAGACACCGTATTTGTGGAAGGCGGCTTCAGCGATGGCACATCTTGTAAGAATGCCGGGATCGAGGTGTTTGATCCCTCAGGCAAGAAGCTCCTGGAAGGTAAAACCAACGAAAACGGGGAATTTTCTTTCAAGCCGCCCCAAAAGACTGATCTGAAGCTGGTGCTTAATGCAGGCATGGGGCACAGGGGTGAGTATATGGTGACGGCAGACGAGCTACAGGACGTCGTGGTCGGTGACCAAGCGACCAGGGCTGAACCTATACCTGCCCCGACTACTGAAATCCGGAAACCTGGAGAGGCATCAGAAACCGTCGCCCGAATAGACCCCAGGGAGATTGAATCAATTGTTGACAGGGTCATACAGAAAAGACTGCGTCCCCTTACCAGGCTTGTTGCAAAATCCCAGCGCAAGACAGGGTTTTCGCCTACGGAGATATTCGGCGGCATCGGGTACATATTCGGCCTCATGGGGGTTGCCATGTATTTTAGATACCGCAAAAGTGGTAAGTCTTGAACATAGCTGAACCTTTTGCATACGGCAATTCGTTTGTCCACCGCCTTGACCCGCGTGTAAAAATCATCACAGCAGCCCTGTTTTCTCTTGTGGTGGCCCTTACCTATGACCTGGCTGTCCTTTTTGTATCCGCAGTATTGGCCCTGGCGATCCTGATCGCCGCCGGGCTGTCCATGAAGAAGGTGTTTTGGCGCTTGATCGTGGTGAATGGATTTATACTGGTATTGTGGCTGTTTCTCCCATTCACCACGCCGGGCAAAACTCTTTTTACTTTATTCGGGCTTGAGGCCACTGTAGAGGGTGTTGACTATGCCGTGTTGATTACCATAAAATCGAATACCATTATTATAGCCTGCATGGCGCTTCTTTCCACGTGCTCGATAATTAAGCTGGTACACGCCATGCATTACCTGTATATGCCAAACAAACTTGTTCACATATTTTTTTTCTCTTATAGATACATACACGTCGTAAATCTTGAATATCTCAGACTGATCAATGCCATGAAGGTGCGATGTTTTATATCCAGGAACAATCTGCATACCTATAAGAGCTTCGCCTATCTCATAGGGATGCTTATCCTTAAAAGCTATGAACGATCAAGGCGCGTTTATAACGCGATGCTCTGTCGCGGGTTTAAGGGGAAATTCTATATCCTTGAACGCTGCGAATTTCAAGCATTGGATTGGCTTTTTGGAATTAGCTCTTTATTATTTATTGCCGGACTGGTGGCGCTGCAATGGATACCTGCAAAACTATTATAAAACTTGAAGGAATAAGCTTCGCTTATCCAGAGAGGCCCCTGTTTGATCGACTTGATTTTGAGTTCAGGCAAGGGGACAGGATCGGCCTTTTGGGGCCAAATGGAAGCGGCAAGACCACACTGTTTTACATCATGATAGGGCTTCTCAAGCCCATTCGGGGCAGTGTCACGGCCCTTGGCAAAATAAGGACCGCGGAGAGTGATTTTCGAGAAATGCGCAAAGAGATTGGACTCCTTTTTCAGGACGCAGATGACCAGCTATTCTGTCCCACAGTAGCCGAAGATATAGCTTTTGGTCCGCTCAACCTGGGCAAATCCAAGGATGAGGTCCATGAAATCGTCGAACATACTCTGGAGATTCTGGGATTAAAAGGTTTTGAAAACCGGGTGACATATAATCTATCCGGAGGAGAAAAAAAGCTGGTTTCGCTGGCAACCGTATTGGCAATGAGACCTAAAGCCCTGCTATTGGATGAACCCACCACAGGACTTGATGAAGATGTGACCAAAAGAATTATTCAAGTCGTAAACGACCTGGATCTCTCCTTTATGGAAATATCACACGACAAAGATTTCCTCAATGAAACAACCCGGAGGATATGTAAATTAAAGGATGGCAAGATAAGG
>JAYENE010000371.1:0-2397 GCA_034721935.1 Thermodesulfobacteriota bacterium | reverse complement strand
TTGCGCATCAAGGATTCGCGAAAATCCTCGACATATCCACGGGTATGCCTGTGGTTTTCGCAAACCCTTATGCATCAAGATCTCGGCACATATCTTCGCAATAAATCGCTCAACTTAGGTATTAGCAAATGGATTTTTTTACTTAAATTAGATATTATCTTTTGTGTTTCTCCTCTCTCTCAACTCTCTACGCTGTTTGGCTCTTGCTCTGCCCTCTTTAAATCGTCGCTTCTCATCGTCGGTTTGAGGCACGATTTTAGGAACTGCCGTGGGTCTTCTGTTTTTGTCCAAAGAAACCATAGTCAAATATGCAGAATTGGTGTGACGCACTTTTCCTGTCATGATTTCTTCAGCCTCTACCCTGACGCCGATTTCCATGGAAGTGGTTCCCACGTAGTTTATAGATGCCCGCAGCATGACCAGTTCTCCCACGAAAACAGGTTTATAAAAGTCTAATCTATCCATGGATGCGGTAACAACATTGGCGCGGCAGTGACGTCTTGCTGCAATCCCTGCTGCAGTGTCTATTAGCTTCATGATGCTGCCGCCATGAACGTTGCCGGCCTGGTTGGCATCGGACGGGAACATTACCTGGGCCATTTCAACCCTTGATTCGCAAACAGTCTTTTCTTTTGTCATATTATCTGTTACCCCCGCTACCCCACACTTAGGGTTCGCTCAAAAATAAGTTCGCAATTTTAAGTATTGAGGCGCCCGGCTGGCAAGGCGCGAAAGCGCAGGAATATCAGGCATATTCCGAGCTTTCGCAACGCAGTCAGGCGGGATGCATCGGCGCTTAAAATGTGAAGTTATTTTTGAGCGAGCCCTTAAGGTTCGATTGAAATGCCCCTTGGTTTGCTGATAAGTTTTTTCTCCGATAATTGAGAAAGAATTGGTGTCAAAAACCAAAAATAAAACAAGAAACGTATAAAAACATGGGATGTCCCGCTGCATGGGCGTCCCGCTGCATTAATGTACCGAAAGTGCGCCCTGTTGACAAAGGTGTGTCTCGTATGTGTTATACAATTTTTCTTAATTTTTTTGGTTTGACACTATAAACTTTAATACTTAAACCTAAATTGAGCGATTTTTGGCTCGATCTGCACTGATCTCTTGCGCATCAAGGATTCACGAAAATCCTCGACATATCCACGGGTATGCCTGTGGTTTTTGTAAACCCTTATGCATCAAGATCTCAGCACATTTCTTCCCCAAAAATCGCTCAACTTAGGTTAAAATAACATTTAAAGCAATGGAGGTCAATTATGATCAATTATACCGCCAAGTATACAAAAATTGATTCAGGTTATATGGGTCAGATGGTCGATTGGCCAGAAGTCATAACTGAGGGTAAAAACCTCGAAGAATGTCGAACTATGCTTAAAGACGCACTTCATGAAATGGTTCTTGCGTACAAGGATCTTGGCAAAAAAATTCCGCTTGGAAATGCTTTAATTGAGCAGCTACCCGTTGAGGTCGAATATGTCAGTCAAACGGCATGATCTTATTAGCTATTTTGAAAAAAACAAGTATTATTTGCTCAGAGAAGGAAGCAACCATTCTATTTATTGCAATGGTTCCAAAGCCATGCCAGTAAAAAGACACAGACAGTTTGACAGAATAACAGCAAATCAGCTTTGTAAGTAAGCTGGATTAAAACCCATATTTTGAATTGATTATCAATCCTTCAACATATTTCTTCCCATTTATTGCCTATTCTGTTTCCGCATATCAAACAGGAAAACTTTGGTGTCGTGTCAAATCTTGATGAACTCATAAAAAGTCCCAAAAACGTCATGCCGGACCCCGTATCCGGTACGGGGCAGGCCCGATCCGGCATCCAGAACATATTGAGATTACTGGATTCCGGCTTTCGCCTGAATGACGAAAAATGGTGTTTTCTGACTTTTTACGAGACCATCAATCTTGATTAACGCACTTATTCCATCATATTCCTTTTTAACGGTTTTATCGACACGAAGTTTTTCTCTGAAAATACCAACTCATCTGCTAATGGATGAGTACGACAGACCGAACAGCCCGGATATCTTCCGGTTTGCAAAAAGTCCTGTTTGCCACAAAAAATATATCATAAGCTCTTTGTCCACATCAGCGCCGGAATAGCCAAGTTCTCTGGCTCTGAACCACGATATTGCTCGTCGGGCTTGTACTAATATGTTTCTTCGGATGCCAAACCGAAGTTCCTTTTCAAAAACATTATATTTTTCACACACTTTTTTTGCAAGGGAGGACAAAGGGGGACGGGGAGGACAAAGGGGGACGGGGTTGAATTTAGGCGTTTCTTTTTTCATTTGTTTGTGGTAATGAAGTCACATGCCACGTCAAGCCAGAATAGATACGCCGGGCGCCTTGCATCATATCATATGCAGGGGTATT
>JAYENE010000370.1:0-2410 GCA_034721935.1 Thermodesulfobacteriota bacterium | reverse complement strand
CTTGATGCATAAGGGTTTGCGAAAACCACAGGCATACCCGTGGATATGTCGAGGATTTTCGCGAATCCTTGATGCGCAAGAGATTGGTGCAGATCGAGTAAAAAATCGCTCAATTTAGGTTAAAATAACTAAAAAGTTACAAGTTACAAGTGAGCTGAAGTGAACTAAAATTAAGGGAGGCCCTTTTGGACAGGAGAGTAGTTGTTACCGGGTTAGGACTTATAACACCGCTCGGTATAGGTGTAAAAGAAACATGGGCTGCGCTATGCGCTGGAAAATCAGGAATAGGCCCGATAACCAGGTTTGATGCTTCTGATTTTGACACAAAGATCGCAGGCGAGGTAAAGGATTTTCATCCAGAAGATTTTCTTCCAAAAAAAGAAGCAAAACGTATGCAGCCTTTTATCGCGTATGCTGTTGCGACGAGCCGTCTGGCTAAAGAAAGTTCCGGGCTTGTAATCGACAGTTCCAATACAGACAGAGTAGGAGTTCTGACCGGCTGTGGTTTGGGAGGCCTTTCGATGCTGGAAGAAACCAGCAGAATTATCGATACAAAAGGTCCAAAGAGAGTCAGCCCCTTTTTTATCCCCATGATGATTGGCAACATGGCTCCTGGAATGATTGCGATTAGTCTGGGAGCCAGGGGGCCAAATTCTTCGGTTGCAACAGCATGTGCGGCAGGCACACATGCTGTCGGAGATGCATTCAAAATTATCAAGAGGGGCGCTGCTGATGCCATGATAGCAGGAGGAGTTGAGTCTGTTGTTACCCCAACCTGCATTGCCGGCTTTAACGCTATGAAAGCTCTGTCCACACGTAACGATGAGCCTGAAAAGGCATCCCGCCCTTTTGATCAAGATCGAGATGGTTTTGTAGTTGGTGAAGGATGCGGCATTCTAACACTCGAAGCTCTTGAAGCAGCGCTTAACAGGGGCGCCGATATATACGCTGAAGTATGCGGATATGGAATGAGCGGAGACGGATATCATATGACTTCCCCGCCGCCTGATGGGGAAGGCGCGGCAAGGTGCATGGCTGCAGCCCTTGAAGACGCCGGAATCTCATATAAAAATGTCGATTACATAAATGCTCATGGCACATCAACACCGTTAAATGATCTTTGCGAAACTATGGCAGTCAAAACTGTATTCAAGGATAAAGCTTATCAGATACCGATAAGTTCAACCAAATCCATGACCGGACATCTTCTTGGCGGATCTGGTGGAATTGAGGCGGTTTTCACGGCCCTGACAATTCGTGAAGGCATAATCCCGCCAACAATAAATCTTGATAATCCAGCCAAAGAATGCGATCTTGATTATGTTCCCAACGTTGCCCGCAAGGCAAAGGTGGATGTTGCGATGACCAATTCCTTTGGCTTTGGAGGGACAAATGCATCACTGATTCTAAAAAAATACAGATGATTTTCGTTTGAGACATTAAGCTATTATTCTCTCCAAACCTTGCCTGTATATTTCTAAATACTCAAACCTAAATTGTGCGGTTTTTTTCACTCGATCTGCGCCGATCTCTTGCGCATAAAGGCTCCGCAAAAATCCTCGACATATCCACGGGTATGCCTGCGGTTTTTGCAAATCCTTATGCATCAAGATCTCAGCACATATCTTCGAAAAAAAATCGCACAACTTAAGTTAAAATTAATTATAGAAGATTTTTGACGAAACTGTCAAATTGCGATATAAGGATATAAAATGCACGAAAACGAAACACAAATCGTAATTGGATGTGATCATGGCGGTTATTTGTTAAAGGAAAAAATCAAGGCATATCTTATTGAAAGGGGTATGGATATTAATGATGTCGGAACATATAGTGAAGATTCTGTTGATTATGTAGATTTTGGGATCAAGGTGTCAAAAATGGTTGCCATTGGCGAATATGAGCGCGGGATACTCCTTTGCGGCACGGGTCTTGGGATGTCCATGGTCGCCAATAAATTTCCCCATGTCAGAGCGGCGCTGTGCAATGACCTTTTTTCCGCAATAATGAGCAGACGTCACAACAATTCCAATATCCTGGTCATGGGAGGTCGAGTGATTGGAGAAGAACTGGCCAGGCAAATAGTAAAAGCCTGGCTTGAAACACCATTTGACGGTGGACGGCATCAATTGCGGATTAACAAATTCGACAGAATTGAGGAAATGATGTAGACAGAAATTTGAAAACTCATTATGAGATTAACCAGAGCCGGCAGACAATTAAATTTAAGAACGGCTGAAACTCACGCATAAGTGAGCGTAAAGAAAGAACTTACAGCAATCTTTTTATAAAAAGCCTGCTAAACCCGACATTATCCGACTTATAGAAAATTGTATTTGGTCGTCGTTCTTTCTTAACGCTCACTAACACGCTCAAACAGTCAGCCGTTTTAAATTTAACTGCCCGCCGG
>JAYENE010000369.1:5105-10439 GCA_034721935.1 Thermodesulfobacteriota bacterium | reverse complement strand
GATTTGCTTTGTTGGAAATACAAAAATCACAAATATCAAATCACAAATATCAAACAAATTCCAACACGCGGCGCACCTGCTGCGACGTGTCGCTATCACGGCGAGAGCGCCTGCGCTGCGCGTGACCAAAATTCGAAAAAATTCAAACAATATCTCGTTCTTGAGAGTTTTGGTCATTGAATATTGGAATTTGTGATTTTAGACACAAAACTCCAAGGCAAAGCCTGAAAACTCTGACCTGGCCCAAAGGACCAGGTTTTTCAGGACATAATAAATCAAACAATAATCCAATGGACGTCCCCGATTTACCTGTTTGCAAAAGCGTCTTTTTAGGAGGATATCTACAATGAAAAAAGAGCCCATAGATCTTGAAGATATTTTAAAAAATACTGAAGTTCAAAAAGCGACCAGCAATATAAACCAGGAACTCATTGAAAGGAGAGAATATAAACCTTCTGTATGTGATGTCTTCTCACACCCTTACACTTCTTTGCAGGATAATGCCGATTTTCAATTTATTGTTGACAGGGAAGCAAAAAAACTGCTGCCGAAAATTATCAATAATAAAGTGGAATTTATTACCGGAGTTGATTCGCCTGAAAATTCCTTTAAAGAAAAATACTGCAAAACGCGCAATATCGGCATTGTCTTTTCAGGGGGACCTGCTCCCGGCGGGCATAATGTAATTGCGGGGCTTTATGACGCAGCTAAAAAAGCCAATCCTGAAAACAAAATATTCGGTTTCCTGCTTGGTCCGGACGGAATACTTGAAAATAAAGCCATTGAACTGACCGACGAGCTTGTCGATGCCTATAGAAACCTTGGTGGTTTTTCCATGATCAAAACAGGACGGACAAAAATCGACTCCAGAGAAAAGATGCTCCTTACAAAGGAAACATGCAGGAATCTTGGCCTCGATGCCATTATAATTGTCGGAGGCGATGATTCAAATACCAATGCGGCATTTCTGGCACAGGAGATGTTTGACGATGGTTTGCAGGTTATCGGCGTCCCCAAGACAATTGATGGTGATATTCAGGTAAAGGATGCTGACGGCAAAGTTCTGTGCGCCGTCTCCTTTGGTTTCCATACCGCGGCACGCGCCTTTGCCAATGAAATAAGCAATCTGTGTACAGACAGCAGCTCAGATGTCAAATACTGGCATATTTGCAAAGTTATGGGAAGGGTGGCAAGCCATCTGGCTCTTGAAGTGGCTTTGCAGACTCACGCTAATATGACACTCATTGGCGAAGAACTTGCCAACTTTATAGATAAAGAAAGGCTTGAAAAAGCGAAAAAAGAAAAAATTGTGGATTACAGTGCTTACGGCATGACCCTGCGGCATCTTTCCCGTATAATTTGCGACGGTATTGTAAGAAGGGCGGCTGTTGGAAAAAATTACGGGATAATTGTCATACCTGAGGGTGTTCTGGAATTCATTGATGAAATACAGACATTTATAATCAAATTAAATACAATTATCGCTGAATATAACGAAATGCATGATACTGATTTTCACTCTGATTTTCCTCTTCTCCGGGATAAACTGGAATATCTGCGAAGGCTGGCAAGACGTTCCCGTGAAGATACGTCATTTACTATATGGAATACACGTGATGATGATCTGTTCGACGATATCCCGGAATTTTTCCAGAAAGGGCTTCTAACAGAAAGGGACAGCCACGGTAACTTCCAGTTTTCACTGGTTGAAACAGACAAGGTCGTAATGGAGCTGGTAACCGACTATCTGAATATTCTTAAAGAAAAGGGGGTTTATAAAATAGGAATAGAAAAAACCTATTATAAAGACACCCTTAATAAAGCAGGCATTGATCCTGATTTTTTTGGGCCTGTAATGTTTAAAAACTATGATGATTCTGATCTTCTGCTAATTAAGGAATCGATCATATCTGTTAAAACCCTGAAAAAGGCCCTGCAAAAGGAAGGGGCTATAAAGGAAAATGAAAATATTCCGGCTTGTGTTGAAAAAATATACAAAAAATCGGCTCCAAAGTTCAAGACCCAGGTGCATTTTTACGGTTACGACGGCAGGGGAAATGATCCAACCCGGTTTGACTGCATATATACCTACAACTTAGGGCTAACGGTTTTCAGCCTTATAGCCAATGGCGCAACCGGCCAGATGGCTGCCATTAAAAATCTGGAAATGGATTTTTCCAGATGGGAGCCTATCGGAATTCCTATAGCGCCTCTTATGCACCTTGAAGAAAGAAAAGGAAAACTGGCCCTTGTGTTAGAGAAAAGCGTGGTGGATGTAAATTCCATAGCTTTCAGAGCTGTAAAGGGATTAAGAGAGAAGTGGCTTGCGGCAGCGCCGGGTGAGGATAACTTTCGAAGGCCGGGGCCAATACGTTTTACCGGAAAAAGCGAAGAGGACAGACCCATAACGCTGGTGTTGAATTCACTGGATAATAGAGAGGGGTAAGGATTAAGGGGTAAGAAATGATGAACTCATAAAAAAATAGGTTTACCCCAATGACCATTTAATATTGCAAGGTTTTCTCTGTGTTCTGTGGTAAAAACCGATTTTTTACACACTCCTGATCGGAGACATTAAAAACCATAAGCCTGCAATAATAAAAAAAACTCCTGTTCCGATCTTGATATAATTCTGCGGAATAAACCGGCTTAATGCCGCGCCAAACAGGACAGCAATAAGCGAGGTTATCACAAGGGCGCAAGCAGACCCCAAAAATACAGAAATTTTTGAATCATTATCCGCAGAAAGGCAAAATGTGGCAAACTGTGTTTTATCCCCCAGTTCTGCCAGAAATACCAGGCCAAATGTTGTAAGCATAAGCTTTAAATCCATAAGCCTCCTTTTTTAGGGGTAAGGATTAATAGGATTAAGGATTAGAAGATTACCCCTTAATCCTTACCCCTTAATCCTCTATAAGTTTGTTCGCAGAGAAGTTATTAATCCGTTCAGCATTCGGCTGACTTGTTCATATTCGCTTTCAAGTAATTCGTAGTCTGTGTTGATGAGATATTTAAGATCCTTTGCAAGCAAAAGAAAATATCGTGTTTCTTCCAGTGAACCACGCGCATTATACAAAAACTGGATGTATTCGTTTGTAGAATTTCTCGATTGGCCTTCTACAATATTCGCCGCCACAGATGCCGCGGCCCGTCTGATCTGGCTTGTTATCCCATACATTTCCGCCTTTGGAAACCTTGCTGTTACCCGATAAACCCTGATAACCAATTCATGTGCTTTTTGCCAAACCTTCAAATCCTTCCAATGCATTAATCCTCACCCCCATCTAATCCTTTAATCCTTAATCCTTACTCCTTACTTAATAACTCCATCGCCTTTTCAACTATATTTTCAGGAGTAAACCCGAACCTTTCCATGACAAGCCCGCCGGGCGCTGAAACTCCAAAGCCGGTTATGCCGATTATTTTCCCGCCGCTTCCAACATACCTTTCCCATCCCATGGAAATGCCTGCTTCAACGGCAATGCGCTTTTCCACATCCGGCGACAGGACTTTATCCTTATACTCTTGTGATTTTTTTTCAAAAAGTTCCCAGCTCGGCATATTTACAACTCTGACCTGAACACCCTTTGCAACGAGACTATTGGCGGCTTCCAGCGCTATATGCACCTCCGACCCTGAGGCTATCAGGATAATATCGGGTCTGCCGTCAGAATCGGACAGGATATAAGCGCCGTTTGCAAGCCCTTCTGCTGCACCATATCTTGACCTGTCTAATACAGGAAGCTTCTGGCGGCTCAGGATCAGCGCTGCAGGACCATCAGCGCTCTTCATTGCGATACGCCACGCCTGGGCTGTTTCCACGGCATCCGCGGGTCGGATTACAGTCAGCCCGGGGATAGCCCTTAAACCAGCCAGATGTTCAACAGGCTGATGCGTGGGCCCGTCTTCGCCCACAGCAACGCTGTCATGCGTAAAGATATAAATCACAGGCAATTTCATCATGCAGGCAAGACGAATTGACGGACGCATATAATCCGCAAACACAAGGAAAGTGCCCCCATAAGGCCTCAAACCCTTATGAATCGCCATGCCGGACATAATAGCTCCCATAGCATGTTCCCTGACTCCAAAACGGATATTCCTGCTGTCATACATATTTTTTTGAAAATCATGAGAAGATTCAATAATTGTCTTGTTTGAAGGAGCAAGATCCGCGGATCCCCCAATAAGAGAAGAAACTTTTCCTGCAATAGCATTGAGCGCCTTTCCGGATGCTGCCCGCGTTGCAATCGAACCTTCGAACTCCGGCAGTTCCGCATCCCATCCATCTTTTAATGCGCCGCTTACAGCATCTGTCCATTTTTCTGCAAGATCGGGGTATTTATCCCTGTAAATCTCGAATCTTTCCCTCCAGTTTGATTCTGCTTCCTTTCCCCTGACAGCATATTTTTTGAATATATCAAGAACCTGCTCAGGCACGTAAAATGTATCTGCTTCAGGGAAGCCTAACCTTTGCTTTGCAAGTCGAACCTCCTCTTCACCAAGGGGAGATCCATGGGCATCTGCCGAGTCCTGTTTATTTGGGCTGCCAAATGCAATATGTGTGCGCAGCATAATCAAGGAGGGCTTATCTGTTTCCTCCTTTGCCGCAATGACAGCTTTATAAATTGCATCCAGATCATTTCCGTCATCAACCTGTTGTACATGCCAGTTATACGCCTTGAACCTTTGGGCAACATCCTCTGTAAAGGATATATCCGTGCGCCCTTCGATAGAAATTTTGTTATCATCATAAATACAGATCAACCTGGAAAGACTAAGGTGGCCGGCAAGGGATGCGGCTTCCGAGGTAATTCCCTCCATCATGTCCCCGTCGCCGCACATTACAAATGTATGATGGCTCACAATTTCGCAATCAGCGCTGTTATATGTTGCCGCAAGGTGTTGTTCAGCCATTGCCATGCCAACTGCATTGGCAAAACCCTGCCCCAGTGGGCCGGTTGTTGTTTCAACACCAGGGGTATGCCCGAATTCAGGATGTCCCGGAGTTTTGCTGCCCCATTGCCTGAAATTTTTTATATCATCCAGGCTTAAATCATAACCTGAAAGATACAGCAGGCTGTAAAGAAGCATTGATGCATGGCCTCCGGAAAGCACAAACCGGTCCCTGTCCAGCCAGTCCGGATTGTCTGGATTGTGTTTTAAAATCCGGGTCCAGAGCACATATCCTGCTGGCGCAAGCCCCATTGGCGCGCCAGGATGCCCGGAGTTGGCCTTTTGAATAGCGTCCATGGAAAGAGCGCGGATCGTATTTACGCAAAGTTCATCAAGTTCAGATCTGTTCATGCATTTATTCTCCTTATATTAAAATAG
>JAYENE010000369.1:0-5005 GCA_034721935.1 Thermodesulfobacteriota bacterium | reverse complement strand
CCTAACACCTAATACCTAACACCTAACACTTATTTAACTTTATATGCAAGAATTTTGATAATATGAATAATCTACCACAATGTGCTTCATGGTTGCAGACTACCAATGTAAGGCGGGATAGCATGCAAATTCAATCAGAGTAGGGGCGGGTTTGAAACCCGCCCCTACATCTTGATTGTGAAATTGCTATAGTGGACAAAATGGCGAAAAGTGTCCCACTTTATGTTGGTAGCCATGGTTGCAATAGCGCTGTTTTCCATAAAAGTTGTGTCAGTATTTTTTATAAACTGTAAAAAGGGCGGGTTTCAGGAGCCAGGGAGCAGGGATTGTTGGTCAATTATTGCTTTTGTTGAAATATTAATATAATAGATGAATTCGTAAAAAATATAATTTACCACAGAGCGCACAGAGATAACAGAGATAATTATTTGTAATTACAGTATTCCGACGTTCCTATGAATGGCGAAAGTGTGCCTTTTCGATTTTTTTGTTATTCCCGCGAACGCTGGAATCCAGCATTTGCCCTTGTTTTCACGCTCCTGCGTGGGAACAAGAAAGCAGGTATGCATTCCCACGCAGGAGCATGGGAACGAGAAAAGTCGAATTTATCAAATTTAATAAAAAAATTCTCTGTGATTTCTGTGTGCGCTGTGGTGAAAAAAAGTAAAAAGGGGAATTAAAAATCATTATTCTTAATCTGTTTTTATTTGCTGCGGGATCGATGATTCTTTATTACGGAGCTGAATGGCTTGTAAAAGGGGCTTCGAGCCTTGCTCGAAGCGCTGGTTTAAGTCCGCTTGTTATAGGCATGACAATTGTGGCTTTTGGCACATCTGCTCCTGAATTTGTTGTAAGCATTGTTTCCTCTATTCAAAATAAGAGCATGATCGCCGTTGGAAACGTTGTGGGAAGCAATATCTGCAATATTGCCCTTGTTCTTGGGCTTACATCTGTTTTCCGGCCCTTATCATGTCACAGATCGCTTATCAAGAGGGACATACCAATTATGCTCAGCATCTCCGCATACCTGCTGCTTATCTCTCTTGATTCAAAACTCGGTCGGTTTGACGGGGCTACTCTGTTTTGCGGAATAATCCTGTATATATGCTTTAATTATTATGCTGCCGTCAAGGAATCTAAAAATATATCCAATGTAACTTCCAACTCGACCAACTTCCAACTCGACCAACTTCCAACTCGACCAACTTCCAACTCGACCAAGCCTGCCGTGGATAAAATTGATTATATCTCCAGGCCGGGTCAGATTATCCGGATCGTGGCCGGAATAGCAGGCGTGGTTGCGGGAGCAGAGCTGCTTGTCAATTCTGCGGTTGGCATTATGCATGCGTTTGGTATAAGTGAAAAGTTTATTGGGCTCACAGTTGTGGCATTCGGGACTTCTTTGCCCGAACTTGCCACTTCCCTTGTAGCAGCAATAAAAAAGGAGATGGATATCAGCATCGGCAACCTGGTGGGAAGCAATGTTTTCAACATACTCGGGGTGCTTGGAGCAGCCTCCCTGATAAGGCCGATTCAGATCCCGGGAGGTTTTGCTGGAAGCGGTTTATTAATCGATTATTTTGCTATGATTCTGATCAGTTTTTTGCCGTGGCTGATGATGAAAAAAACTTTTTCGACCAGCAAAAAGGATGGCATTATTCTCTTGTCCTGCTATGCGGGATACCTGATATATCTATCGATGAAGCTGTAGAGGCCGGAACGGGAGAAAAGATGTACGTCGAATGTCCAACGTCGAATGTTGTTGTCGCTGCGCTCCTCAAATATGAATTCACACGCTGAAGTCTGCAGGGTGCATTCCATGCACCATATGTGGTGCATGGAATGCACCCTGCATAAGCAAGGGCCGTGGAATGCCCCCGCCATAGTACAGAAAAATATTAGATTACGTTAGTGTTCCAGCCTCATGCCCCATCCTTCAAACATAAACATAATGCCAAAGCCATACCAGAGGGTATAAACTACATAGAAAATCAGAGAAAAAGCAAGAATACCAAGACGGTCGGTAACCTTCTGAGGTTCCACCTTATAGTAGTTATAAGCAAATTCCACTCCTTTTTTTGACACTTCGCTAATGGTCTTGGACGCTTCAAACTTTTTCTGTTTCTTTAAATCCTTATTCATAGCCTTAAGCGTCTTCCACCAGTTATACATAACCTCCCTTTCGTTATAGTTGTATTTGGCGGATAGTTTCAGTCCATCATTATAATACATAAAATCGGAATCACCAAGGCAGTTGATCAGAATGTTGCCGAAATCGCCGTTAACCTTTAACTCCGATCCAGATATAGTTACAGACGCTCCGGCTTTCTTTAACAAAGAAGCCGTTTTTGCAGCCTGCTCATTGTCCTTCATAACAAGGGTCAGGTTTATGGTATCTCCCATAAACTTATTTGCCTTTTCTTTTAGCGCTGGAATAGTATAGGCTGATCCTTTTGATATACTGTTATACAAATCGTCCATGTATTGCAAGCCGTTCCTGCCGTTAAACACAGGTAAAAAGATAATTGCCATTACCACTGCAAATGCCAGCATCATGGCAAAACCGCCGTAAAATTCTTTTTTCTTAGCAATCATATGCCTGCCTCCTCTCCCTTCAGCTTTTTAATATTGGCAAGAAATGTTCCGATTACCCATACGCCAAATCCTCCGATAACAATGAAAAAGGCCCAAACCCCTATAGTCTCTAACGCGCTGCCAAGCCCCTTGGATATCGGAATAACATCCATATCACCGAGTTTTGCAGGCAATGCAAAGATACGATTCAAAAAACCGGCCAGAACAGCCATGGCGTAAAAACCGCGAATAGTAATTCCGGGAACAACCTTGGTTACCATTGCGCCGACCTGGATGCCTATTAAAGAACCCAGAAGCATGCCAACTGCCAGCGTATAGAAGATAAAACCGTATATAGCGTACTGGCTTATTGAAGCATAGCCCGCTGTAAAAATGATCTGGAAGATGTCGGTTCCTACTGTGGTCATTGACGAAACCCCAAGGACATATACAAATATGGGAAAGGTCAAAAAACCTCCGCCAACTCCCATAATGCCGGCAGCAAGTCCTACAAGCACGCCGCTGAGTACCAGAAATATCCATGAGATGCCTCTGCCTCCCGGAACAAGGTCAGTGTCAAACTTGACGAGGGGAGGTATCTTTATGGACTGAAGTTTTTTGGGAAGGCTGCCCATATCTACTCCTTCACTTTTTCCGCCGTGAACATCTTCAACCACCCCTGCTGCGGCCTTCCTTGCCTTCAGGAAATCAGTCAGGGAATAGATTCCCAGAAAACCTAACATAACAGAATAGATGCTCGTAATAAAAGCATCGCTGAGCACCGGATTAATCTCATATAACACCCGGTTGATAATGCCGCCGGCTGTGGCTCCTAACACAGCTCCTATTACAAAGACTATTGCAAGCGGCACGCAAATATTTCCAAGCTTCCTGTGGATCACACTTCCCATGATTGCTTTGGCAAATATGTGAAACAGGTCAGTTCCAACTGCGAGGATACCCTTGATGCCCGCGCTCATCAAAGCCGGCGCAATGATAAATCCGCCGCCTGCGCCGATACAACCGGTTATAAGACCCGCGGCAAGACCTATAAGTATAGAGGCCAAAAAAATACCCATATTATAGTAAGCCGGACTGTAAGCCTTATGCCCGCCTATTACATCAGGCAGAGCTCCGCCAAGTTTATCGGCAAAGGCAATACCTCCGATTAGTATCGGAAGCAGCATCAAACCAAGTATAACAAGCCGCTTGCGGTCATGAAGTATGGTATTTGATACGTCCAGTTCCCATTTTGCATGGGCTTTTGCGCCCATCATCATAAATCGTCCCAACTCTCTTATAAAGTGCATGTTAATTTTTCTCCCTTTTTTATTTGATTCTTGCGTCATCTGTCTGCGTACAACGCACAAGCAGGTCGGCAAGTGTTCTCATGGTGAAACCCGCGTTTTCAGGATCCTGTTTTTACACCTCCTTTCAGTATTATGCTATTTGTGATATTTAGTGCTTGAACGAAAACTATCCAAAGTTGTCATTTCGAACACGTTCGCTTTGCTCAGTATAAACTCCGCGAGAAATCTTATGACATTGAAAATAGAAATTGGAAATTGGAAATTTAGCCTCATGCTTTTGTACTGTTGATGAACGCATTCAATTTTGGATCGAGTTTCATCTCTCCCAAATTTCTACTTTCCAATTTCAAGTTTCAAGTCGTAAACAGCTATAAGATTTCTCCCTTCGGTCGAAATGACAAAAAGAGAGGTTTTCGTTCAGGCATTATTTATATATTATTTTTTAGTTTATTCTTGTTTATCTATACCTTTAATTACAATCCTGCGGCCATGAACGACAACAACTCTTGTTCCCTTTGCTTTTAGATCGCCTTCTAATCCGATTGCTTTCAAGGCATCTTCAAGTCTTATCATTCCAACGACCGCGTCTTTTCTAATCACCGCAATCTGTTTGAGGTCATTGTTGAGTAAGACCTCTATTGCCTCTGTAATATTATCTTTTTCGGCAACCGATGGTTTGGCGGCAAGATTCTTATCTATGGGGACAATAAGGTCTTTAACTGCATGCTTTTTCATTATGTTCCTGCTTATAAGCAAAAAATATACCATGGATCAGGGGCCAGACAGGACTGATAGATAACGTCTTGAAGTTATTATTAGAAAAGCTTAATTTTGCTGGATTCCGGAGGGTTTGGCAGGTATTTTGTAAACTTTTGGATTACAGTAGAAGTCTGCCGGAAAAAAGAAACTATTATACTTGCTGAAATTACAGCATGTTAGGGAGATGAAACAATTGGTTTACACGTACCCTTTTTAGAGGATTAGAGGATTAGAGGGCCACCAACGTAAGGCGGGACAGCATGCAAATTCAATCAGAGTAGGGGCGGGTTTGAAACCCGCCCCTACATCTTGATTGTGAAATTGCTATAGTGGACAAAATGGCGAAAAGTGTCCCGCTTTAT
>JAYENE010000368.1:0-2416 GCA_034721935.1 Thermodesulfobacteriota bacterium | reverse complement strand
ATGTGGAGGTGGTTTATGCGCTCACTGGATTTGGCACGAGCGTTGACCATCTTCATAAGTTTTCTTCCAACGAGGTGGTAGCCCATGCCACGCCGGAGATGGTCTCTTATGTTGCCGAGAAGATGGTCGAGCACATCAGGGATGAGCGTGCCGAGATGCCAAACCTGATCGTGCATGTCCACAGCCACCCGCTGGGTGCGCCTGTCCTGTCTGATGTGGATAAGGAGACGATGCCGAAGGTTGCAGCAACGATCAGAGCGGCTGTGCCGGGTGCGACCGTGCTCTTTGGCGTACATGCTGTGGGACGCGAGGAGCGCAGACCGCGGGCACCTCCGGAGCGGGTCTCCCTGAATGCGGTGCGGTGGAGCAGCATCACCCGTGTGCATGAGGTAGCGTTCTTTGATGAGGATGCAGATCCGGTAGAGGTGAGGATTGATTGGTAGGGCGGATCAGGGAAAGCATAAGACAAAGACTGTGATAACACTTAAGTAGGTGACATCAAATGGATCGGAAAGAAATAGCAAAGGAGTTCGCCGACCGAATTTTGAGCAGGTTCAAAGACGGGATAGAGAAAATAATCCTGTTCGGATCGGTTGCAAGAGGTGAGTCCGGGGCAAACAGTGATATCGATGTTCTGGTGGTCACAAAACAAAAGGATATCGGGACGATGAAAGAAATCTGTGGCGTTGCGTATGATATATCGATCCGCCATTTTACTGATATATCGCCAAAAATTTATTCCCATGACGAAATTGTGAGAAGTCTGCGAGTTATGACGCCTTTTATCGAAGAAATATTGAATGATGAGGTGCCGTTACATGGAAGTATCCGAGATTACAGAGCAGCAACTTAAAATCGCGTGGGAGCGATTGGATGCTGCCAAATATCTTTTTGACGGTGGATTTTATAAAGATAGCGTAAGCAGAGCGTACCATTGTGGCGGTGAACCAAACCCCCGGAGACTTTTTGATGTTTTCGAAATAAGGTTCGGAAAACCACAGAGAACACAGAGAACACAGAGGGGGCAAAAGAGAGAAATAACAACTCTCTGTGATCCTCTGTGCCCTCTGTGGTTTAATCTTCCGTACCATAATCAGATTTTCCGGAAGAGTGAAAGGGTGTGTACAACGCGAATTACCAGAGAGCCAAAGTTTCTGAAGCGGGTAGAGGAGCTGATAGAAAGGATCGAAGAAGGTGATACCGGTGGATAGGGGAGAAAGCATCGAGAAACTTGCCGGGCTTCTCTCAGCCGATGAATACGGGGACGTGGTCTCCGAGATGCTTGTCGAGATCCTCGCCGAGGAGCGGAAGCGGAATATCTTTGTCGTCAAGCTTCAGGAGCTTGCAAACGAGCTAAAGGCGATCGATCAGGAGATCAGACTCACCCCGATGGAAGAAGGCGTGCTCGAATTCGTGATTGCGACAAAGCAGTCGCTCAACGCAAGCGAGGTGTCTAAAGCGATGCGCGTGTATTATCCGAGTTTGCGGCACAGGACTCATGCATCGAGTGTGCTTAATTCGCTTGTGTCGAAAGGGGTTCTTGGGAAGATTAAAGTGAGTTCCGGTTATTACTTCACAACACCAGTTGAAGCGGTGATGGAATGCCTGAAAAAGCGAGGCGAAGAGCCGGACAGGTGCTCGCCGGTCAGGATCGCAGACGAGACCGGGATGCCGATTGCTGTGGTGCTTGAGGTGATTGGCGGGCTGCTGTGATAGGCTCATCGAAACAAACGATACAACAAAAGGAGGTACATAACATGAAAACAAAGTACATAATTGCGATTGCGCTGCTATGCCTGCTGTTAGCAGGCAGCACAGGCGCATCAGCGCGGACGATAACCGTAGGACATGTAGCGGGCGTGGACTACTGGACAATACAGGAAGCAGTGGATGCGGCTGCAGTCTACGGCGACACGATACAGGTAATGATTGGCACATACACCGAGAATGTCGTTATTTCAAAGTCGTTGATACTTCGCGGCGAGGATAACAATCGCACCATCATCCATGGCAGTGGGTGTGGAGTTATTGTCAACGTAACTGCGAACAATGTAACGATTCGTGGATTCACAATACAGGGTGATGACGGTGATACTGGGATTAAAATATCATCGAGGAATAGTGCTGTAATTGGTAATATAATCAATATAGAACGTTGTGGTCGTGATAGCGGTCACGACATTTATCCCATAGGCATATATTTGTCCTCAGCTACTGGTACTACAATATCCAATAATACGATCGTTTATGCAAGTAGCAGCTATGTCTATCATTCTCAATATGGCATCTACCTGAACTCTGGAACCAGCATGAACTCCATCTACCACAATAACATTATGAACTGCCTGTATAATGGATATGATAGTAGTGGTAGTAATGGCTGGGATAATGGGTCTGCAAGTGGCGGTAATTACTG
>JAYENE010000367.1:0-2434 GCA_034721935.1 Thermodesulfobacteriota bacterium | reverse complement strand
GTTGAGGCGCTCGGCTGACAAGGCGCGAAAAAGCATGAATATCAAGCATATTCAGAATTTTCGCAACGCAGTCAGGCGGGATGCATCGGCGCCTGAAATGTGAAGTTATTTTTTGTCGAGCCCTTAGGTTTAATTATACTTGAAGCGGTCATCTTTTCAGAAAGCTAAAATGTTACGAATTATCACATACCTGCTTGTCACTCCAAGTATCCTTTTCTTTTGCATTGCGGAGACGACTACGGCGCTGAAGCGTTGCGCGGGGATGCGCCCCGGCCCGCCCGCCTCGCCTGAGCGAACGCCTTGGGTGGCGCTGACTGCCTCCTTTGGGCGAGAGCGATGGCGGGCAGGCCATCGGCTCTGTCCAGTTGTGCTTTTCGGCAACCTGGGTGACTGCGAAGCCTTGGGACAGGTCGGTATTTACCGGATTTGGCAGTGTTGCCATTTTTAATAAATGGTCGGATATTGTCTGTTGTAGCGCGCCTAATCTTTTTGCAATTCTGTCTTGTGGCATGCCAAGGTGATTCATGTGAAATATCTTGAGGTCGATGTCCAACTGTGTCGCGGCTTTGAGGTCGGCTATGTATGAGTCCACCTGGTCAGCCACAACTTGAAAAAACTGGATTCCGGCTTAGCCGGGTCAGGGAGAAATAATGCAAGCCTCTTCATTGTTTTTTTCTTGTCAGGCGCCATCCATATCTGATGAAGTTTTTTCCCGGCTTTTGCCTGAATGCTCTTTGGCAATTTGTTCAATCTACGTTGTTTCGATTTTCCAGAACTGACTTGGAGAGACAATTAGGATGTCTCCAGCCTGCTTGAGGTCCAGCAGGTCTTTGTCTCCCGTAATAATATATCCACATGTTCCGGCGATTGCTGTAGCAATGATGTTGTCATCATCTGGATCCCGCGAAACCGGAGAAGGGAGGGTTTGTGTGCCGACAACGGGACAACGTGACCTCAACAGACGGACAACTGCATTTGCTTCCAGAATTGTGAATTTGAACTTGTTGGTAAGTTTCTCCTTCAGTTCATCGAGAATGAACTTGGAAAGAACGACGTCGTGATTGAGCACACAGTGCTGAAGAAGCTCGTTACATACACCGTGAGAAATGAATGCGGCGATGAGAACATTTGTATCTATCACCAGTTTCATGACACTCGATCAAACACGTCTTGATCGGTATAGATGCCATTTGCGGAGGCCTTGCTCACCATCGACTTGCGCATTGAGCGAAAGCGACGAACGAATAGATAGTCGCGAAGAGACTCACGCACGATATCACTTCGTGAGACACCATCCGCCTGTGACAATCTCTCAATCTCTGATCTCATCTGCTCTGGGACGCTTATGGTTATTGTACTTCTCATTCTTACTCCCTTCTTCAGTCTGTAATAGGATGTCTTACAGCTGTAATGAAGTCAACAGTTTTCTCTCGTCAGTTTTCTCTGGTCAAACGGTTGAACTGTGCGATGCGGCCTTTTGCGCACGCACAAGTGATTTGTTAGCCGGAAATCTTTCACATTTTTGGCTACAATTTTTCTAAGAGAAAAAACCGATGGTAATAAAATTCAAAAACCCTATACGTTTTTATAATGTTCAGGCCAGACTGCCTGATGTCGAATTCTATTCGTTTAAGCGGATAGCTGGTTTTTCCTATTTCCCAATAATGCTCTCCATCAAAAGCATGCTGAGCCGGTCTATGAAAAGGATGCGGAATAAGTTTTTTTATCGGCCTGATTCTTGGCAATTCTATATTGATTCTATAAACAGTAATAGTAACGTCCGGTAATGACAAAACTACATGTTTTTGCGAAACACGATGTATTTCTTTCAGCGCTTTTGGAAATTCACTGTACGGCAAATGCTCTAAAACTTCATAACAGGCAACAACATCGAATGACTCAGAGATAAATGGCAACTTTAAAACAGAACCGCCACATCAGGATTTAGCCTTTTATCAATATCTAATGTTTTAATTGTAATATCTTTTTCTTTAACCTAAGTTGAGCGATTTATTGCGAAGATATGTGCCGAGATCTTGATGCATAAGGGTTTGCGAAAACCACAGGCATACCCGTGGATATGTCGAGGATTTTCGCGAAGCCTTTATGCGCAAGAGATCGGTGCAGATCGAGTAAAAAATCGCTCAATTTAGGTTAAAACAGGAAACTGTTTGAATGTATTAAAAATCGTTAAGAAAGAACCTGATACGATATCGTTATTTATAAAAAATCGTCTTACTTGTTATTTTTATTATGGCTTGTTCTTTCTTTACGATTTCTTATACGTGAGTTTTTCCTGGTTTAAATTTAATTAGTGCCTGAACGAAAACCCCCTCTTGTTGTCATTTCGACCATAGGGAGAAATCTTTTTTCTCGTTCCCATGCTCCAGCGTGGGAACGCATACCATATGGGTTCCCACGCTGGAGCATGGGA
>JAYENE010000366.1:0-2435 GCA_034721935.1 Thermodesulfobacteriota bacterium | reverse complement strand
TATTATCCTTCTGCGAGAGGAATCGCATATGTATTGGAATGGTGGATGAATGCAAAAGCGATATTTGCAATATTCTTTACCTTTTGATTTGCCTCCCGAAGATAACGCGTCTGCTGAGCAATCAAAGGTAATCAGCAGTAGTAACAATTCTATTAGCCCTGAAGATCGAGCGTTTCACGATTGGTATCGATTTGTTTTATCATATCCTCCACATCTGGTCAGAGACTACATAAGTGATTTTGGACTAAATGAGCAGTCTGTCATTTTAGATCCTTTCTGTGGCACAGGAACTACACTAGTCGAAGCAAAATTGAATCGGATTAAAGCTATAGGTTTGGAAGCCAATCCTTTTCCTTATTTTGCATCTACGGTTAAGACGGATTGGAATATCACCTCTGATGAGTTACAGGTATTTGCAGAGCAAGTATCAGAAAGTACTTATGCCGAGTTGACCAATCAGGGTATAAGTGATGGATCGTTGACTTGCGAGTCAGCAATCAAGCTAAGAACGCTCAACAAGCAAGCCCTGCAAGCACTGATAAAAAACTCCATAAGCCCACTTCCACTGCACAAAACCCTTGTACTGCTTGATAAGATCAGTCATTTCCAGAATACACCTGTACACAAATATGGCATCCTGGCACTTGGGAATGCGCTGGTTGCATCAATCGGAAATCTTCGCTTTGGACCGGAAGTAGGAGTTGGTAAAATCAAAAAGGATGTTCCGGTAGTTGCTGTGTGGATGCAAGAAATCAGAAAGATGATTAGTGATTTAAAGTTAGCATATGGCAAAAATTACCCTGAAACAACTGTGTGTTTGGCCGACGCAAGGAAACCAACTCAAACAGTAGAAAAAAACTCAATAGATGCAATAATCACGTCTCCTCCATATCCAAATGAAAAGGATTATACTCGTACAACGCGCCTTGAGTCTGTAATTTTGGGCTTTTTTGAAGACATGTCTCACTTGCGGAGTTTCAAAAAAACGCTTCTCAGGTCGAATACAAGAGGAGTGTACAAATCCGATAGTGATGACAAATGGGTGGTTGACATTGAGGAGATACAACGTTTGGCATCAGCCATTGAAGCTCGTCGGATTGAACTCGGCAAAACTTCAGGTTTTGAAAAAATGTATGCAAGAGTAACCAAACTTTACTTCGGCGGTATGGCTCGTCACCTTTCGGATTTGACCAAAGTTCTAAAGCCTGGGGCTAAATTGGCTTATGTAGTTGGTGATCAAGCTTCCTATTTACGGGTAATGATTAAAACTGGCCAATTTTTGGCATTGATAGCCGAAAGGCAAGGCTATCAAGTTGAACGAATTGATTTATTTCGTACTCGGTTTGCCACAGCTACACAAAATGAGTTACGCGAAGAAGTCATTGTGTTGAGGTGGCCGGGGGCGAGATAACCCACAATCATTTATCAACTTGGAGTGCTAAACAGCATGGGAAAATATGAACAAATTATAGAATGGATTTTCAATAAAAACCATCAGCCGGACAGATTTCGTGTTCCTTTCAATCGAGAAGAACTCGTACAAGCATCTGAGGTGTTAGGGTTTGAGAGGATAAAGAATCTGGGGGATATTCCATACTCATTTCGTTTTCGGCGGGAATTACCGGACAGCATTCAGAATACCGCTCTGGAGGCAGCAGAATGGATTATAGTTGGCTCTGGAGTTGGAGAGTATCAGTTTCGCCTTGCTGCACCCGGAAAAATTCAGCAAAATCCTCATATCAAATCTGTAAAAGTACCTGATGCAACACCAGAGATAGTGCGCCAATATGCACCTGGCACAGACGAGCAAGCGCTTTTGACTCGTGCCAGATACAATAGACTTGTTGACATATTTACCGGAATAACCTGCTATTCGATTCAAAATCATTTGCGTACAACAGTAAGTGGTATTGGGCAAGTGGAAGTGGATGAAATTTACGTGGGTGTCAATAAGCGAGGCACGCATTTTGTGTTGCCGTGCCAAGCAAAGTCGCCAGGCGATAGATTCGGCATCGTTCAGGTAATGCAAGATATTGAATTATGCCAAGAACGTTATCCCAACGCAATGTGTAAACCTATCGCATTGCAGTTTATGAGTGATAACGGAGTAGCTGTTCTGGAACTCACTGTTACTGAAGAAGATGAACTGTTGAAGCTCAATATTGTTGAGGAAAAGCATTATGAGTTAGTTCCAAGAGCGCAAATTTCAGATGCAGAATTGCGTATGCTAATGGAAAGTGAATTATAGCGCTAAAGCCGCCCAACAATGGGATGAAACGGATTTTAAAAAGCTGACGCTTTTTAAAACTGTGCCTTCTCCAAAAAAATATTGCATTCTCTGACAAGTCGTTGTATCTTTATTGTAGATACAATCTAAGCCATATCTATTTAACAGGGGGGATAATATGCAAACTAAAGTTCAAAAATGGGGTAAT